>DATIPV010000197.1:0-10148 GCA_035471525.1 Robiginitalea sp. | reverse complement strand
ATGATCGGCGGGTTCCTGCTGGTAGCCGGTCACGGCATTCTGTCCATCGAGCAGATGTGGGCCTTTTACTCGGGGCTGATCCTGATCATTTCCGGGGTGGGCATGCTCAAGCCCAATATTTCTACTCTGGTGGGGGGCTTGTACAAATCCGGGGATGAGCGCCGCGACAAAGGATTTTCGATATTCTATATCGGGATTAATACCGGGGCGGCCCTGGCGGCCCTGGTGGTAGCCTATATAGCCGATATCTTTGGATGGCATGCGGGCTTTGGCCTGGCAGCCATCGGGATGGTACTCGGGCAGGTGGTTTACCTGACTGGCCAAAAATACCTTGTAGAAGTAGGCAACAAACCCGGAAAAGCCACCCGGGAAGACGGGAATGTCTCCATCGGGCAGATATTTGCCCTGCAGTTCAGCAAACGCACTCCGCTGATCGCCACGGTAGGCCTGGCGGTGTTGGCCTCCCTGGCTTCCGTATTCTTCATCGAGCAGCAGCAGCAGTTGGCCTATATCGTCTTCTTTGTTTTCCTGGCCGTGGTGGTGGGGATGATGATATCCATTTATGGCGACCTGAAATCCCGGGAAGAAAGGGACCGCTATTTGGTCTTGTTGCTCTCGTTCATCATCGTCATCGTATTTTGGGGCGCATTTGAACAGGCCGGGGGGCTGATGAACCTCTACGCCCAGGACCGGACGGATCGGTTCTTCCTGGGGTACGAGATACCGGCAGCCGCCTTCCAGTTTTTCAATCCTTTCTATATCATCCTTTTTGCCGTTCCCGTCGCCAATTTCTGGATGTGGTGGAAACACCGGGGCAAGGAGGCCTCTTCCCTGTTCAAGATGGCCAACGGGGTCATCATCATGGGGCTCGGGTTTGTCTTTATGGTCTTTGCCTCCATGGAGTATGAAGCCGACGGCAAATCGGCCATCTACTGGCTGGCCCTGGCCTACCTTTTCCACACCATCGGGGAATTGAGCGCTTCCCCTGTGGCCCTTTCCTTTATCACCAAGCTGGCCCCGGTACGCTACGGGGCGCTTATGATGGGCGTTTATTTTGCGGCCACAGGCCTTGGGAACAAAGTGGCGGGCCTGCTTGGGGAGTCGGCCTCCAGTGCCGGAGAGCTCTCCATTTTTGCCGGCATCACCATTTTCTGTGTGATTTTCGGCCTTTTGGTGATAGCCATTCTCAAGCCCCTGAAAAGGCTCACCCACGGGGTAGAGGAAGCCGAACGGAAGATCGAGGAGTAAAGGGCTTTCCAGACATCCCCGATTCAGCCCCCCCGACCTATTGGCGGGAACTCCCTGCAGCGCGCGCCTCACCCGGCAGTTTTGCGGTGAACGCCCCGTGTAAGGAGGTAGCGTGAAAGGGGATGCCGTACCGCCGGCACGATTGTTCCCATCGCCGTATATAGCTGGCGTAGTTGTTGCCGTCTGCCACGATAAAACCCGGACGCCGCCGTTCTATGAGCCGCTCCAGGTGGATGCGGGGCGAGCCCGTGAGCAGCAGCAGATCTGTCGGTTCCCCGGGATAGTCGTAGACCCCTCCCGCATCTACCACCAGCAGTCGCTTCCCGCCCAGCCTGTAGCCATTTTGAAGGGAATCAAACCAGACCTTCCGGATTCGTTCGCCGGTGCGGTACGCCTGTAGCAGGGTGGCGTAAGACCCAGGCTCCGGGCTGCATACCCGTAGCACCGGTCCTTCCCGCAGCCAGAACCCGCCGGCGGCCACCCGTTGAGGTACCAGCCACTCGGCTTTGCGGGCATGGGAAGCGTCCTGCCATAGGGTATAGCCCTGCAGGGCCAGGATACAGGCAAGGGAGCCTCTGAGCCATATGGTCGAGCGGCTGCGCGCCCAATGGGCCAAAGCCAGCAGGGCCCCTATGCCCAGGCAAAGTTCTGCCGTCCCCCAGGGAATGCCGGTGAGCAGGAAGGCTTCCTGTCTGCCCAGCCACCCGGCGAGGGAATTCATGCTCCGGAGCACTGCTTCGAAGGGTATTGTAAGCCAGGCGTGCAGGGTGCCCGCCGCGGAGGCCAGCAAGACGATGAACCCCCAGCCCAACACCAGACCCAGCAAGGGGACCAGCAGCAGGTTGGCCAGCAGAAAATGCAGGGGAAGCTGATGGAAGTAATACAGGCTCAGCGGCAAAATGCCCAGCTGCGCGGCAGTACCCACACAGGACAGCTGCCCCACATAGGCCCCGATCCCGCTTCTGAAGGGCCAGAGCCGGTACAGGGGCGCATAAAATACCAATATGGCCCAGACTGCGGCGAAGCTGAGCTGGAAGCCGGCCTGAAACAACCAGAGGGGTTGCGCCACCCCCAGGAGCACCAGTACGGCGAGTGCCCAGAAGTGCAGGCTTTGACCGGACCGCTGGCTTGCCAGGGCATAAGAGAGCAACGAAAACAGCACCGCGGCCCTTACGGCAGAGGGAGCGGCACCGGCAAGCAACACATAGGCCCACAGGGCCAGCACCACCAGAATGGCCTGCAGGGCCCTCCCGCGCCTCAGCCTCCTCAGCGGCCACAGAAGCCACGATACCAGGCCGCTGAAGACCCCTACGTGCAGGCCGGAAACAGCCAGAACATGAGCTGCCCCGGCTCGCTGGTAACTGGCGTATTGCCCGGGTTCCAGGGCCGTGCGGTTGCCGAGCAGCAGGGCCTGCAGCAGTCCGGTTTCTGCCTGTGCGAACCCCACCCCATCCAGTTTTTCCAGGAGCCTTTGTTGCAGGCGGGCGATTTTGGCTCCCCAGGTTTTCGCCGGCTGCGGTATGTGCCGGAACTGTCCGGGCTGCAGCCTGAGGCTGGCGTAAACGCCCAGGCTATTCAGATACGCTCCGTAATCGAACTGATGGGGATTGGCCGGGGAGGTATTTCTGCTCGGCACACCGTGCACCAGCAGTCGGTCGCCGGGGGCCCACTGCTGGCTGGCCAGGGAGTCCGGCAGGGAAAGCAGCACCTTCCCGGCTGTGCGGGTGCCGTCCAGGCAGGTTACTTCGCCCAGCCATCGGTTCGAAAAAGAGGTGGGCCGCAGCTTTTCGATAAGCCGCATATCGAAAATATGGGTGCCCGGGGAGGCATGCGTAAAGTGGTTTTGCTGGTTTTCGGGAAGGTCGCCAGCCATGCGCAAAAGACCAAAACCAAAAAAAGTTGCGCAGGCAAGGCTCAGGTACAGGAGCGGGGGGCATCTCCGCCCGGCTCGCAGCGCCATGGCCAAAAACAGGAAAGCGGGCAGCAGCACGGCCAGTGCCGTTGCAGGCGCAGGCCTAAGGGCATAGGCTGCCCAGATCCCCAGCGCCAGGCTGCCTGCCAGCCAGAGCGCAGGTGTCTGCCCCGGCCTCATTTCAGAAGACCCGGGTGGCCTTCACAAAAGCGTAGTTCCAGAACCCCTCGCTCAGGGAGGAAACGATTACACCCCGCGAGGTGGTGGCGTGAATGAAGCGCACATCGTCGCCCTCCACCTCCACCACAAGCCCTACGTGGTTTATCTTGCCGCCACGCCGGGTGGTCCTGAAAAACAGCAGGTCGCCTTTTTTCAGCTGTCTGACTTTAACGTTTTGGCCCTCCTGGGCCATCTCGTGGGATACGCGGGGAAGGGGAAAATCGTTTTCGTTAAAGGAGACGTACAAAAGCCCGGAACAATCCATGCCCTTGCGGGTGGTACCGCCATAGCGGTATTTTACCCCGCTGAAAGAAAGTGCGGTGGCTACCACAGCCTCGGCGACGCCTGCTGATGGGGTATCCAGGTCGGACCCGTCCGAAGACGGGGTTTCGGCCACTTCAGGTTCCGGGTCAGCAGCGGCTTCCGTCGCGGCCACGCTCACCGTGGGCCGCTCGGCATAAGTAGTTCTTTTTTTTACCAGGCCGCAACTGCTGAAAAGCAGCAGGGCCAGGCCGATAGTACAAAGAGACCTCATGCAGCAATAACGGATTCTGTACAGCTAAATTATGGAAATCCGGGGATACCTTCCCCAAAGCGCGAATTTAGTCGGGTTTGCTGAAGCCGACAATCAGTCGGGCTGCATCCCTGCTGGCACCCGCCCCGCCCAGTTTTTGCCGGAGCTCCCGGTAGGCTTCCAGCTGCCGTTCGCGCCCGGCGCCCTCCAGTAGTGGGCCGAGTTCGCCCAGGAGGTTACGGGTATTGAGTTGTTGCTGGATGAGTTCCGGCACCACGGCCCGGTCCATGATGAGGTTGACCAGTGAAATAAACGGGAGCTTGATGAGCCGCCGCGCAATCTGGTACGACACCTGGCTTCCTTTGTAGCACACTACCTGAGGTATGCCCAGTAAGGCTGTTTCCAGGGTGGCGGTACCGCTGGTAACCAGCGCGGCATGGGCGTTCTGGAGCAGGGGATAGGTTTGGTCGGCCAGCAGGGGCACGCCGGTTGCCTTCAGGTAGGGCTCGTACCGGGAAGCTTCCAGGCTCGGGGCCCCGGCCACGGCAAACTGGTAGCCCGGGTAATGCGGTACCACGGTGAGCATGGCCGTGAGAATATGCTCTATTTCCTGGGCCCGGCTTCCCGGCAGCAGCGCGATGATGGGCTTTTCCGGATCGAGGCCGTTTCGCTGCCGAAAAGCTTGCGGGTCGGGTTCGGGAAGCCCTTCCATGGCATCGATCAGCGGATGCCCCACAAAATGCACGGGCATGCCCCGCTCCTGATAAAAGGCTTTCTCGAAAGGCAATATCACGTACATGTGATCGATGTCGCGGCGTATCTTCTTAACCCGCCCTTCCCGCGACGCCCATACCTGGGGCGAAATGTAGTAGTGGGTGGTAATCCCCTGCCGGCGTGCCCAGCGGGCAATGCGCAGGTTGAATCCAGAGAAGTCGATAAAAACAAGGGCGTCGGGCCTGAAGGAAGCGATGTCCTTTTTGCAGAAGGAGAGGTTGCGGAAGATGTCCGGCAAATGCCGGATCACCTCCAGAAAGCCCATAAAAGCGAGTTCCCGGTAATGCTTTACCAGCGTGGCGCCCGCCTGTCGCATACGGTCGCCGCCCCAGCAGCGCACCTCGGCCTGCGGGTCTTCGCGGTGCAGGGCGCGTATCAGGTTGGAGCCGTGCAGGTCTCCCGAGGCTTCGCCGGCAATGAGATAATATTTCACCCTAAAAAAGCTTGTAGTATAGTATGACCAGGGCAGTGAGCAGGGTTGCCATGAGCACCCCTCGCGCGCGGAAATCCCGGCGCAGCTTGAGGAATCCAAAAAACGCCACCAGGTTCAGGATGGCCCCCAGGGCCAGCAGGCTGCCAACATGTCCCTGCTCCACGGCGGCCTGATAGGTCTCGGCCAGTCCCATATCTGAGAAAAGCATCATATACAGCAGCACCCCCAGGGTATTGGCAATGATCCCGACCAGGAAGCCGATGGCTGTTTCCTTCTTAGTGTTCATGGCAATATTTAGTCAAGTGATTGAAAAACAATTATTTAAATCGGCATTAAGAAAATGGCTCCAGACCCGTCATACCCGGGCCGCCCCTGACCCCTGTCTCCTGAAAGCCGGAACAGACTGCCCGGGGTTCCAACGCAATAACAGCAGATTGCCCCCTGGCTATACTTTATCATACAAAAATACGTTTTTCAGTAATAGCGCTCCCGATAGCGGCATTAACAAAAAATTAATCGGCAGGGCCCGATACTGGCATGGTTTTTTCAGTATCTTGGGAGTTGATTGGTTCAGAACCAGCGGCCGGGCGCCATTCGCCCTGCCCGACAAAAAGAAATTTCATGAAGAGAAAATTGCTGATTGCCTTCCTGGTTCCCCTGATTGCTGTGGCTTCCTGCAGCTTCACGAACCGTTCCTTCGAAAACGACGACCGCGACAAATTGTTGCTGGACCTGATTACCTACGTGCTGGAACGGGGGCATTACGAACCCAAGGATATTAACGATGATTTTTCTGCCAGCGTTTACGAGGATTTCATAGACATTCTTGACCCGACCAAACGCTATTTCCTGGAACCGGACATCGACGAGTTTGAGCAGTACAAGTTTCAGCTAGACGACCAGATCCGCAATACCGACATCAGTTTCTTCAACCTGGTCTACGACCGCCTGATGCAGCGTATGAAGGAGGCCCGCGACCTGTACAAGGAGGTATTGGCGGAGCCTTTCGATTTCTCGGTCGAAGAAGCCATTGACATCGACTACGAGAATCAGGCCTATGCCGCCACCAAGGCCGAACTCCGGGAGCGGTGGAGGAAGCAGCTCAAATACGCCGCCATCGGCACGTACGATGCCAGGATAAACCTGGGGGAGGACGCAGCAGGCGAGCGCCTGACCCCCGAACAGGCAGAAGCAGCCGCCCGTGAGGCGACCGTCAAGACCCTGGACGAGTTTTTTGTATTTGTCGACGATCTGAACCGCAAGGACTGGTTTGTGCAGTACCTGAACACCATCGTGGATGAATTTGACCCGCATACCTATTATTTCGCCCCTGACGACAAGGAGCGCTTCGACATGAGCATGTCGGGCAAGTTCGAAGGGATAGGCGCCCGCTTGCAAAAGCAGCCGGAAGGCGCCAAGATCGTTGAGATCATTTCCGGAGGGCCGGTATGGAGAGACCAGCGCCTGGAGGTCGGGGACCAAATCCTCAAGGTGGGTCAGCCCGGGGAAGCCCCGGTTGATATCGTGGGGATGCGGCTAGATGACGCCATTAAACTGATCAAGGGCCCGAAGGGGACCCAGGTGGAGCTCACCGTGCGCAAGGTAGACGGGACCATTGAGGAGATCTCATTGATCCGCGACGTGGTGGAGCTCGAGGAATCTTTTGCCAAATCGGCCACCGTTATAAAGGATGGCTACAAATACGGGCTCATTAACCTGCCCAAGTTTTACGTCGATTTCGACGATTACAGCGAACGCAATGCCGCCACCGACGTGGCCAGGGAACTTGAGAGGCTCAAGGAAGAAGGGATGCAGGGACTGGTCCTGGACCTTCGCGACAACGGCGGGGGATCCCTCAAAACCGTTGTGGAAATGGCAGGCTTGTTCATCAAAGACGGCCCCATCGTGCAGGTTCGCTCTTCTGACAATGAAAAGGAGGTCTATGAAGACAAAGACGAGCGCATCCAATGGGACGGGCCGCTGGTAATCCTGGTGAATGAGCTTTCCGCCTCGGCTTCTGAAATCCTGGCGGCCGCCATGCAGGATTATGGCCGCGCGGTGATTATCGGCAGCAAGCAAACCTTTGGAAAGGGAACCGTCCAGAACGTGATCCCGCTTGAAAACATCGTGAGGAGCAACGAACACGGCGACCTGGGTGCCATTAAGCTCACCACCCAGAAATTTTACCGCATTAACGGGGGCTCCACCCAATTGGAAGGGGTGAAGAGCGACGTGGTGGTCCCGGACCGCTACAGCTACATAGACCTGGGGGAACGCGACCAGCAGAACCCTCTTCAATGGGATAAGATCGAGCCAGCCAAGTACCAGGCCTGGGATGGCTACATCGACTTCGAAGCCACCATAGCCCACTCGACCGAGCGGATGACCAAACACCCGCAAATTGCCCTGATCGAGGAAAATGCCCGCTGGCTGAAGGAGCAGCAGGACGAAACACGCGTCCCGCTCAATTACGACGAGTACCGGAAGACCGAAAGGGAGAACAAGGAGCGTTCCCAGCACTTCAGGTCGGCCATGAAGTACGATTCGCAACTGTCTTTCAGTTCACTGAAATACGAACAGGACCTCTTTACGCAAGATTCCGTGCTGCGCGAAAAGCGCGACCGCTGGCACCAGAACCTGGCCCAGGACGTCTATGTGGAAGAAGCCATCAACGTATTGGAAGACCTGAAGATTAACCATTTCAAAAAAGACCGTCTGGCCAGTCGTCTTCAGGATTGAGCAAGACCGCTGTTGACCGGACAGACAAACCCAGGCTCGAGGGCCTGGGTTTGTTTTTTCCCGCTACGGGGCCGCGTCTTTGAGCAAGGGGGCAAACCCGTCGCGCAATTTTTTAAGCTTGGGGTCGATTACATAGCGGCAGTAGCCCTGCTCGGGGTGCCGGTTGTAGTAATCGAAGTGTTCTGTCTCGGCCGTGTGAAAATTGGAAAGCGGGGCGATTTCCGTTACGATCGGATCGCTGTAATAGGTTTGCATGCTGCTCTTGACATCCCGTGCCGCCGCCTCCTGTATGGCATCGTGGAAGAATATAACGGAGCGGTACTGGGTTCCCCGGTCGGCGCCCTGCCGGTTCAGCGTGGTGGGGTCGTGGGTGGCCATGAAAACGGTTAGCAGGTCGCGGTACGAAATGATTTCCGGGTCGAAGAGCACGCGCACCACCTCGGCATGCCCGGTGAGGCCCGAGCATACCTCCCGGTAGGTCGGGGTGCCGGGAACCGTTCCGCCGGCGTACCCGGGAAACACCCGTTCCACCCCTTTAAGGCGCTGCAAAACAGCCTCTGTGCACCAGAAACACCCCCCTCCCAGAGTGGCTTCGGCATACTTTTCAGCAGGCATCTTGCCCGGTTTTATCCAGCTCCAAAGCCAGGGAATTCATGCAATAGCGCAGGCCCCCGGGAGGCGGCCCGTCCGGGAAGACATGCCCCAGGTGGGCATCGCAGGTATTGCAGAGCGTCTCTACCCGGATCATGCCAAAAGAAGTATCCTTCCGGTATTTAATGGCATTCTCGCGGATGGGCTGGGTAAAACTGGGCCAGCCCGTTCCCGAATCGAATTTGATGGTGGAGTCGAACAGAGGTTCCCCGCAGCATACGCAGCGATACACCCCGGGCTCATACGTGGAGCAAAGGGCTCCTGAGTGCGGGGCCTCCGTACCGTGGGCCCGGGTGATGCGGAACTGCTCCGGACTGAGCAGCTCCCGCCACTGATCCGGGCTTTTTTCCAAGCGCCTGCCGGGCTGCGGATTGCCATGCGTGGCAAAATGGATGATGTCTTTCCAGGTGAGGTTCATAAATTCCGGGTTTTTGCAACAGCTCGTATAACGGGGTACCCCCCGGATACAAGATCGCCCTCAGCCCTGCAACTTCCGATCGGCTCGCCCTATTTTACCGCGCAGGCTACCGGGCCTCAAGCGGGGCGCCTTGCCACTGTACGGTCGCAATAACCGGTTGAGGCCAGCGGCACCCACGGGCTGCAAAATACCCTAAATTTGCGTCATGTCACTGACTTCCCGACAAAAAAACCGCCTATTGTACGCCTTGCTGATGGCCGCCTGTATACTGGGCTTCTGGTGGATTGAGAATTTTTATACATCCGATCCGTATGCTTCGGCCGAAGGGGCCGACAATGCCTACGACCTTCCGCTGGCCTGGGTTCCGGACTATCCCGGAGGAGAACCGGTGCGCCACGATTACTACCGTCTCTCGTACAGCGAGCCATACGAGCAGGCGGCCTGGGTAGCCTACATGCTGCAGCCCCGACAGCTTACCCGCCACGATCGCGAAAGGCCCTTTTTCGTGGAAGACCCGCAGGTTTCAACCCACTCGGCCGACTGGCGGAATTACCGGGGCTCGGGCTTCGACAGGGGCCATCTCTGCCCGGCCGGGGATATGCGCTTTTCGGAAGCCGCCTACAACCAGACCTTTTATACCAGCAATATCAGCCCGCAAAACCGGGAGTTCAACGCCGGCATCTGGAACGAACTCGAAGTACAGGTACGCCGGTGGTGCAGGCGGTATGGCCCGCTCTGTGTTATTACGGGGGGTATCCTGGAGCCGGGACTGCCGGCTATCGGAGAGGAGAAAGTGGCCGTGCCGTCCCGGTTTTTTAAGGTAGTGATCCGGGAGGGGGCCGACGGGATCCGGGTGCTGGCCTTTCTGATGGAGAACCGTCCGGCAAGCGGCCCACTGCCGGGATTCCTGGTAACCCTCGACCAGCTGGAGGAGCTGAGCGGCATCGATTTTTTCCCAGGGCTGCCGCAACAGGTCCAACGGGAGCTGGAGGCTTCTGTGCAGGCAGAAGGCTGGACGTTTTAAGACCACTCATTGAGGCGGTTGGCATCCAGCCTCAGGAAGATAAAGAGGAGCAAGGTAAACCCGATGAGGGAAGAACCCCCATAGCTGAAGAAGGGCAGGGGAATCCCGATAGTGGGCAGCACTCCGATTACCATGCCGACGTTTATGAAATAGTGGACCAGCAATATGGACACAACCCCGTAGCCGTACATGCGGCTAAAGGGGGTTTTCTGGCGC
>DATIPV010000196.1:0-5951 GCA_035471525.1 Robiginitalea sp. | reverse complement strand
TCCTGATGGCCACTTTCAACAAAAGGCAGGGGCGCCGGCGCAAATCGCGCACTTTTATGGACGGGCAGCGCCTGAAAGACCGCAGGGACCTGAAAAAAGACAGTGATCCCGAACCCAGACCCTGATCGAATACTGATGAAGATATACACCAAAACCGGCGACAGCGGCACCACGGGCCTCTTTGGGGGAACACGGGTACCGAAACACCACATACGCATCCAGAGTTACGGCACCATCGACGAGCTGAACAGCTGGATCGGCATGCTGCGCGACCAGCCGATCGCCGCACCGCACAAAGAGCTGCTGCTGCGGGTTCAGGACCGTCTGTTCACCGCAGGGGCCGTACTGGCAGTCGATCCTGAAAAGGCAACCCTGAAAAAGGGCACAGGGCGCTTGCAGATCGCGCCGCTCTCGGCAGCCGATGTGGAAGGCCTGGAAGCCGCCATAGACTCCCTGGAGGAATCCCTCGCCCCCATGACACACTTTATCCTGCCCGGAGGGCACCCGATCGTGTCAAGCTGTCATATCGCCCGCACCGTTTGCCGGAGGGCCGAGCGCATGACCACCCTGCTGGACGAGCAAAGCCCGGTGCCCGCAGAAATTTTGGCGTATCTCAACCGCCTGTCGGACTACCTGTTCGTACTGGCACGGAAATTGTCTGCCGAAGTCGGAGCGGATGAAATAAAATGGATTCCGGAGCGCAAACAGGAATAATTATCCAATTTCGTCGTTCTAAAATTGCCAACTCCGAAATTTTCGGGGCAGGGCGACAAATAACTGCCAAATTTCTTGGTGGTTTTGCTTTAAAAATTATTTTTGCAAAAAATTTAAAATCAAGCTACTGCGATGTACTGGACATTAGAATTAGCATCTTATCTGAGCGACGCTCCCTGGCCGGCCACCAAGGATGAATTGATCGATTATGCGATACGTACCGGAGCGCCCCTGGAAGTCGTTGAAAACCTTCAGTCCATGGAGGAGGAAGGCGGGGAGATTTACGAGTCTATCGAAGAAATCTGGCCCGACTATCCGACCGAAGAAGACTACCTCTGGAACGAGGACGAATATTGATTCGACGTACCATATTCCTATAAAAAAGTCTCATCCGAGGCTTTTTTTTTATGTAATTTTGACAGCCCGGCGGCTTTCCCGCATGGAATCGGGGAAACTGGTACACCTTTTGTACGGAAGGGGGAGCAAGGCGCCCAACCATGCCTTCGCCATGATCAATCCGGTTGCCGCCAACACCTGCCATGCCGGAAAGGCAATGCAAAACAGGAACTGCTATGAGTTTACTCAATTCGGTCTTAAAGACCTTTGTGGGAGACAAGGCCAAAAAGGACGTTAAGGAATTAAAACCCCTTGTCGAGAAGATAAATTCCTTCGGCCCTGCCCTGGAAAGTCTCAGCCACGATGAATTGCGCCAGAAGACCCTCGATTTCAAGGAACTGATCCGCGAACGGGTGGCCGACCTGCAGCAGCAGATCGACGAGCTGAAACAACGGGCAGCCGACTCAGACGACATAGACCTCAATGAAAGCCTCTACGGCCAGATCGACGAACTGGAGGAACAGGCGTATGAGCGCACGGCCAAAACCCTGGACGAAATTTTGCCGGAAGCCTTTGCCGTGGTCAAGGAAACGACCCGCCGCTTCCTGAACAACCCCACCCTCGAGGTAACCGCCACCGAATTCGACCGCCTGCTTTCAGGCCGGGCCGATTACGTGAGCCTGCAGGGCGACAAGGCCATTTGGAGCAATTCCTGGGATGCCGCCGGCAAGGAGGTAACCTGGGACATGGTGCACTACGACGTGCAGCTGATCGGGGGCATTGTGCTGCACCAGGGAAAAATTGCCGAGATGCAGACCGGGGAAGGAAAAACCCTGGTGGCCACCCTGCCCGTCTACCTGAATGCCCTGGCCGGCAAAGGGGTGCACCTGGTAACCGTAAACGACTACCTGGCCCGGCGCGACAGTGCCTGGATGGGACCCATCTTTGAGTTCCACGGGCTTTCCGTAGACTGCATCGACAACCACCGCCCGAATTCCGAAGGGCGGCGCGCAGCCTATAACGCCGATATCACCTACGGCACCAACAACGAATTCGGCTTCGATTACCTGCGCGACAACATGGCCCACACCCCGGGCGATCTGGTGCAGCGCCCGCACCATTACGCCATTGTGGACGAGGTGGATTCGGTCCTAATCGACGACGCCCGTACCCCGCTGATCATTTCCGGGCCGGTGCCGGAAGGGGAACGACATGAATTCAATGAGCTGAAGCCCAAGGTGTCCGACCTGGTGCAGCGGCAGCAGCGCTATCTGAACGGGGTGCTTGCGGAAGCCAAGAAAAAGATCGCCGAGGGCGACACCAAGGATGGCGGGATGATGTTGCTGCGGGTACACCGCGGGCTGCCGAAGAACAAGGCCCTGATCAAATACCTGAGCGAGGAGGGCATCAAGCAGCTGCTGCAGAAAACAGAGAATTTCTACATGCAGGACAACAACCGGGAAATGCCCACGGTAGATGCAGAACTGCTGTTTGTAATCGACGAGAAGAACAACCAGATCGAGCTAACCGACCGGGGGATCGAATACCTGTCGGGCGACCAGGAAAAGGAATTTTTCATCATGCCCGACATCGGCAGTGAAATCGCCCGCATCGAGAGCCAGGACCTGGAGGTGGAAAAGGAAGCGGAACTCAAGGAAGAACTTTTCAAGGATTTCGCCGTAAAAAGCGAACGCATCCATACGCTGACCCAATTGCTCAAAGCCTATACCCTTTTCGAGAAGGATGTGGAGTATGTGGTAATCGAAAACAAGGTGCTGATCGTAGACGAGCAGACCGGCCGGATCATGGACGGACGCCGCTATTCCGACGGCCTCCACCAGGCCATCGAGGCCAAGGAAAACGTAAAAATCGAAGCCATCACCCAGACTTTCGCCACGGTTACCCTGCAGAACTACTTCCGCATGTACGACAAGCTCGCCGGGATGACCGGTACGGCCGTGACCGAGGCCGGGGAGTTCTGGGAGATCTACAAGCTGGACGTGGTGGAGATCCCCACCAACCGACCCGTCGCGCGCGACGACCGCAACGATTTGATCTATAAAACCAAGCGGGAAAAGTACAACGCCATTATCGAGGAGGTAACGCAGCTGGCAGAGGCCCAGCGGCCCGTCCTGATCGGGACCACCTCGGTGGAAATTTCCGAACTGCTCTCGCGCATGCTCCACCTGCGGAAGATCGAACACAATGTGCTGAACGCGAAGCTGCACAAAAAAGAGGCCGACATTGTGGCCGAGGCCGGGAATGCCGGGATAGTGACCATAGCCACCAACATGGCCGGGCGGGGAACCGACATCAAGCTCTCCGACGCAGTCAAGAAGGCCGGCGGACTGGCCATTATCGGCACCGAACGCCACGATTCACGCCGGGTAGACCGGCAGCTGCGGGGTCGCTCCGGACGGCAGGGAGACCCCGGCAGTTCCCAGTTCTACGTGTCGCTGGAAGACAACCTGATGCGTTTGTTCGGCTCGGATCGGGTGGCCAAGATGATGGACCGGATGGGGCTGAAGGAAGGCGAGGTAATCCAGCACAGCATGATGACCCGCTCCATCGAGCGCGCCCAGAAAAAGGTGGAGGAAAACAACTTCGGCATCCGCAAGCGCCTGCTGGAATACGACGACGTGATGAACGCCCAGCGGGAAGTGGTCTATAAGCGGCGGCGCCACGCCCTGCAGGGCGACCGGCTCAAAGTAGACATCGCCAACATGATCTACGACACCTGCGAGGTAATCGCCGACGGCAACAAGCTGGCTGCCGATTTCAAGAATTTCGAATTCGAGCTCATCAAGTATTTCTCGATTACCTCGCCCATCAGCGAAGCGGAGTTCGGGAAACTGAATTATCAGGATATCGCCCAACAGGTCTACGCCGCAGCCTACAAGCACTACCACGACAAGATGCAGCGCTCGGCCCAGGCGGCCTACCCCGTTATCCGGAACGTGTTCGAAGACCAGGGGAACAACTACGAACGCATCGTGGTGCCTTTCACCGACGGGATCAAGACCCTCAACGTGGTCACCGACCTCAAGAAGGCCTATGAGACCGGGGGCAAGCAGCTGATCACCGATTTTGAGAAGAATATAACCCTTGCCATTATTGACGATGCCTGGAAGACCCACCTGAGGAAGATGGACGAGCTCAAGCAGTCGGTCCAACTGGCCGTACACGAACAGAAAGACCCGCTGCTGATCTACAAGTTCGAAGCCTTTGAGCTCTTCAAGGCCATGATCGAGAAGGTGAACAAAGACGTGGTGTCGTTCCTTTTCAAGGGCGAGCTCCCGTCTGCGAACACGCAGCAGATCCAGGAGGCCCGCCAGGTGCGCCGCCCCAAGGAGAACCTGAAGACCAGCAAGGAAGAGATTCCCAACAGCGACGAACTTGCTGCCCGCAACCGTGCGGCCGGGCAAACCCAGGGGCAGCGGCCCCAGGTTACAGAGACCATTGTACGCGAGAAACCGAAAATCGGGCGCAACGAGCGGGTGACAATCAAGAATGTGCTTTCCGGGGAGAATAAAACGTTGAAATTCAAGCAGGCAGAACCCCTTCTGGCCAAGGGGGAATGGGTGCTGATCGACGCGGATTAGATGCCTCTCCGGGCCTGATCGCAAAACGACCCTTTTCGGGTCGTTTTTATTTTGGTGCCGGCCCTGCTTTGATTATATCCCAAAATAGGGCTAGCTTTACAACGAGCTGGAACCAAAGCGCACCCCTATGTCGGAAGAGCCGATTTTCATGAAGATGAAAAAAAACGAGAAGCACCGGGAGCGGCTTCAGGATAAAACCGGCCTATTCCTCACGGTGAGCAAGACGGCGGCGGCCTGCAGCCTGTTGCTGGCCCTGTTCTGCTGGTTCCTGTTGGATATCGGGCGGGAAATCCCCTACGCTTTGGCCGGTTTTGCGCTGGCCGGCGTTTTGAACCTCTGGCTTTTCCGCACACACCAGAACCTGACCGCCGCCTACTATGTGATATCCCTCGCAGCCCTGTTGGGTACCGTTACCGTTGTGCTGTACAGCGGGGGCATCCACAGCCCCTTTATCTTTGTTTTGGGCCTGATTGTGCTTTCGGGCTATGTTACCTCCCGGCTGCACGGACAGATCCTGCTGTTCGCCGGCCTGGTCCTGGTAACCCTCATTTACGCGCGCGACGCCACCGGAATCGGTTTGTTCCCAAATGTGGTGGGCGAAGACGCCCGCGGGCCTTTCGCCCTGCTGAGCATATTGTTTTCGGTATACCTGCTCGGAGGGGCCCTGGGCCGCCACGTGCTGGGCGCCCAACACCGCCTGTACCGCACCAAGGAGGAGTCGGAACTCCGCCTGCGCGAAAAAGAGATGCTGCTCAAGGAAGTACACCACCGGGTGAAAAACAACCTGCAGACCGTTTCCAGCCTGTTGCGGATGCAAAGCCGGAACATCGAAGACCCCGACACGCTCAGCCTGATCCGAAGCAGCCAGAATAGGGTGGTCGCCATGGCCATGGTACACGAAATGCTCTACATGCGCGAAGACCTTTCCAAAATCGAATACCGCACCTACGTGGAGGAACTGGGCGATTACCTGATCAAATCGATCAAGGGGCCGGAGAGCCGCATCGGGCTGCACATCGACATCCCCCAGATCGAATTGGGGATCGACACGGCCATCCCCCTGGGCCTGCTGATCAACGAAGCGATCACCAATGCCCTCAAATACGGCTTCAAAGACCAGGAAGAAGGGGAGATCAGCATCGTGCTGGAGAAGGAAGAGAAAACGGAGTACATCCTTCGCATCGGCGACAACGGGGTGGGCTTCCCGGAATCCATTACCCACAAGACCAGCAAGTCGCTGGGCCTCAAGCTCCTCCACAACCTGAGCCGCCAACTGCAGGGCAGCGTGATGCGCGACCT
>DATIPV010000195.1:0-7417 GCA_035471525.1 Robiginitalea sp. | reverse complement strand
CATGAAAAAATCCTTCAAATACTTCCTCGCCTTCTTGCTGCTGACCTTGCTGATTTTCTATGCCCTCCCGGTGCGGCAACGGGGCTTTGAGGAGCTCTATGAAGGCGACCCGGCTGTGGCCCGCTCCCTGGCGGCTTTCCGGCAACACCCGGTAAAGCGCCTGGAGCATGCCGGCCGGGAGTGGTCCTACCTCGTAACGGGGGACGGCCCCCGCAACCTGCTCTTCCTGCACGGGATGGGCGGGGCCGGCGACATCTGGTGGCAGCAGATCGGTTCGCTCCAATCCCACTTCAAAATTATCAGCCCGACGATGCCAGCCGTACACTCCCTGGAGGCCGCCGCTGCCGGCATCAACCGGATTTTAGAGGCCGAAAACGTCAAAAAGCTCAGTATCGTAGGCTCTTCCATGGGAGGCTACATCGCCCAGTATTACCTACGACAGTACCCGGAACGGCTCGATAAGGTGGTCTTCGGGAACACCTTTCCCCCCAATGAGATCTATCGACGGGAAAACGGGGGGCTCCGCAAGCTGGTCCCCTGGCTGCCCGAGTGGCTGGTGATGTCGCAGTTCCGGGGAAACATTGCAAAGACGGTCTCGCCGGCCTCGGGCCATTCCCAACTGGTGGAAGCGTACCTGCTGGAACAGTATTCGGGCCTTATGTCCAAACAACAATTCATCGGCCGCTTCGACATCGTGCTCGATTCGTTTGCCATAAACCGGGCGCCGGACCGGCAGGGCGTCCCGAAGCTGATCATCGAGTCCGACAACGACCCCCTGGTGTACGCCGAATTGCGCAGCCGGTTGAAACAGGCCTATCCCGAGGCGCAGGTGTTCACCTTTCCGGGGAAGGGGCATTTCCCCTACCTGAACGATCCGAAGACCTATTCAGCGGAACTGCACCGCTTCCTAATCGATTGACCAATGACCAACAGACCCTGGCGGATACTCCCTGTTATTGTCGTCTCCCAGTTTTGTTGCACCTCGCTCTGGTTTGCAACAAACGGGGTAATCGACCCTTTGGCGGCACATTTCGGCCTGGGGCCGGGAGCCCTGGGCCACCTGACTTCCTTTGTCCAATTCGGATTCATTTCAGGTACGCTGCTCTTTGCCCTGCTCACCCTGTCTGACCGCTTTTCCCCCTCGCGGGTATTCCTGGCCTGCGCTCTGGCCGGGGCAGGGTTCAATGCGGGGTGCCTCTGGGAGGGAAATACCCTGGCCAGCCTGCTGGCCTGGCGCTTTATGACCGGTTTTTTCCTGGCCGGCATCTACCCGGTGGGGATGAAGATCGCCGCCGACTATTACGAAAAAGGGCTCGGGAAATCCCTCGGTTTCCTGGTAGGGGCCCTGGTGGTGGGCACCGCCCTCCCCCACCTCTTGCGGGATGGCATCGGAGCAGGTTCCTGGATACCGGTAGTGGTTTTCACGTCCGGGCTCGCCGTGCTGGGCGGGCTGCTCATGTGGGGGCTCGTCCCCGACGGGCCGTTTCGCAAAAGGAGCCAGAAACCCGACTTTTCGGCCTTTTTCCGGGTTTTTCGCAACCCTTCTTTCCGGGCGGCCTCCTTCGGATATTTCGGTCATATGTGGGAGCTGTACGCTTTCTGGGCCTTTGTGCCCGTAATCCTGGGTACCTTCGGGGCCCTGCACCCCGAGGCGGCCCTGTCGGTACCGGCCTGGTCGTTTGCAATCATAGCTATCGGCGGCCCGGCCTGCGTGGCGGGGGGGTACCTGTCGCTGCGGCTCGGGCCTGCCCGGACAGCGGGGTTCGCCCTGCTTTTCTCGGGCCTCTGCTGCCTGCTCTCGCCCCTGGTTTATTTAAGCGGAAATGGCCCGTTACTGGTAACCTTCCTGCTCTTCTGGGGCATGATGGTCGTTGCCGATTCCCCCCAGTTCTCGACCCTGGTGGCCCGCCATGCCCCTGCCGAAGCGAGGGGAACGGCCCTGACCATAGTTAACTGCATCGGTTTTTCGATAACCATCGCGAGCATACAGCTGCTTAATGTATTGCAGGTCTGGATCGGCCCGGCCTACCTCTTTGTGGTGCTTGCCCTCGGGCCTCTTTTCGGCTTGCTCGCCCTCACCAGACAGCACAAAAATTCGCTACATTTAGACTGAAACCCCGGGAATACAAATGAAACGCCTCTTCGCTACCATCCGTCGCCGCCTGCTCGAAAACGGCCAGAGTGGCAAGTACCTGAGATACGCCATCGGAGAGATTATCCTGGTCATGATCGGCATCTTGCTGGCCCTGCAGGTGAACAACTGGAATGAAAGGCGGAAAGAGTTGAAGCAGGGCGAACTGCTCCTGCATAACATCCGGCGGGAATTCCTTCAGAACCAGCAAATGCTCGATACCGTACTGGAACTGAACCAGGAGGCTTATGAAGCCCACCGGGTGCTGCTCGACCTAATGGGCGCAGAGGCGGCTTTACTGGCAGAACACAACCTGGACAGTCTTTTGTATTTCGCCCTCAATTCGGAAAGTTACCTGCCGGCCCGGCATACGATAGACGACGCCCTCCGGTCGGGGCGGATCGATCTGATCGGAAACGAAAAAATCAAAAACACCCTGCTGCAATGGGGCACCGATCTGGACCTGATCCAAGCCTACAAGGACATACAGGCGAACTGGCAGAACCAGCAGATGGTCCCATTCATGAACCGGTACATCTCCCTCCTACAAACCGAACGTTACGGTAGAAATCCCTGGTACCGGCCCAGCAAGATCCCCTTTGAATACGGACCGCTTTTCGAATCGCTGGAATTCGAGAACATTTTGGACAACAATATCTGGCTGTTGCATTTTATCATAGAACGCCTGCAGGATATCAGGCAGACGCAGGTGGAGGTGCTGGAACTCACAGCCACCCCCGGCGCCTGAAAGCGAATTCCCAATTTTTTGTGACGTGAAATCAGGCAACCCCCTTGCGAAACCGGTCAGACGGCCCAACGGCAACCCGATAATCTGGCTGGTCCCTTGTTTACTGTTCCTGGTAACCTGCAAGCCTGATACAGCAGACAAAAAGGAGGCGGGCCGCCGGGAAATCGCGGTCGATTCTACCTTTGACCCGGTGCGGTGGCAGGTGAGGGAAGGCGACTACTTCCCGTACCGAGAGCTTATGTACCGGCAGCTGCTCTACAGCGACACCCTGCGCCAGCGGAGTAAATCTGAAATCCTGCGCCTGCTCGGGGCGCCCGACCGAACCGGGGAGGGCCATATCTATTACCAGTTAAGGGGCACACAGGTGGGGCCGGTGCTGTTCTTTTCCAAGTTCCTGGTCTTTAAGTTTACAGAGGCCGACAGCGTGGAGTGGATCAAGGTTCATGATGCCCGCCCGAACGGGTAAGAAAAATAATTACCTTTCTGATACCATCCATAGCAAATATACATGATGCAAAAAATCCCCCTTTGGAAGGGAGCCCTGGCAACGGTTCTGATGGCAGTAGCCCTCATATTTTCTCAGGGCTGCCGACAAGCAGAACCCCAACCCGATTTCTCCATCGACCAGGCCTGGAGCGAGATTGCACAGCAGCTCCGGGCGTATGAATCGGCCCTGGCCCGGGGCGACGTAAAGGCCCTGGGGGCTTTGTATACGGAAGATGCCGAGATCGTGCACGGGGGGCCCAACACGGTGGGCCGGGCCAACATAGAGAAGGTATTCGAGGGCATGGTGCGCGACAGCGTTACCCAATCGGGCTTTACCACCACCGGGTTGTGGGGCGATGCCCGGCTGCTGGTCGAACAGGGTACCGGTTTTTTCGCCCGGGCAGACGGCTCGGGTACATCTGCCGGAGAATACCTGCTGGTCTGGAAAAAGGAAGACGATACCTGGCAGATCTTCCGGGATACCTGGTTCGGGGACTGAGAATCGTTACAGGCGGAACCATATCCGTCCTCTCATGGGCCTTTTATTTTATGGGCGGCCTCAGCTACTGGTTCTGAAAAGGGGTTCGGCGGAAGCGTATCCCCTGCAGGTTTCGCTATTAAGGATATGATAATTTAAAGATGTTAATTTTAATAATTTGTTAATCTAAACCCGCGATAGCTGACTATTATCATTTTTTATCAAAAGTCGCGGTAATACCTTGCCTGGGCAAATTTCAACAGCCATGCAAGTCAAGAAAAATCCCAAAGCAGACTTGAACAGGGACAGTGGCCTGTATTTCGTATTCGGGCTCGCCGTAGTACTGTTCCTTACCTGGAGGGCATTGGAGTGGAAGACCTACGATACCGTCCAGGACGAAATCGTCCAACTGGTTCAGGCAGACAACCTGGATGAAGATGTCCCGGTTACCGAACAAATCCCGACCCAGCCACCTCCCCCGCCCCCCCCGGCCCCGGAAGTGATCGAGGTAATCGACGACACGGAAGAAATTGAGGAAACCGTGATAGAGAGCACCGAAATAAGCCAGGAAACGGTGGTGGCCAACATAGATCTGGAAGCCTCGGATATTAACGTGCTGGAAGAGGAAGACGATATCGTAGTCCCCTTCGCCATTATCGAGGAAGTGCCGATATTCCCGGGGTGCGAAGGCCTGTCGAAAGCAGACCAGCGCACCTGCTTCCAGCAAAAGGTACAGGATCACATCCGCGATAATTTCAGATACCCCGAAACAGCAGAAGAACTGGGTATTCAGGGCAAGGTGTTCGTACAGTTTACCATCGGCATGGACGGCCACGTAACCGAGATCAAAACACGCGGACCTGACCTCCTGCTGGAGCGTGAGGCCAAACGGATTATCGCCTCGCTTCCGCAGATGAAGCCCGGAAGGCAGCGCAATCGGAGCGTAAAAGTACCGTACAGCATCCCCATCAATTTCAAATTGATGTAATTCAGGCGACATTACCCGAATGCCGGGTGGGTGCCCGTACGCAACGTTCTTTACATATTTCCGGCGATTGCTATCGCCATCAGCCTCCTACTGAATGGTGTGTTACCCTCGAATAAATTGGCTTGGCTGTTAGCCATTTTAACCATCCCAGTAGGAGGCATGTTTTTGCGCCCGGTACGGTGCGACAAACAGAAGGTGCACGCCGGGAGGGCATATGGGCCGAACGGGTAGTTCGTATGAAAAAGTTCAGAAAACTTCGGTTCCGATAATGAGCTGCAGGTTTTCCATTTCCGCGAGCAGCACCTCCACATAGTCTTTTACAACCTTGTCGATATCGCGCGGGTTGGAAATCTCAATACCCGCCCGCCAGATCAGGTTGCGCTCTTTTCCCTCGCAGATGCAATAGAGTGAAGTCTCGGTAAAATAGTCTGTAGCCAGTTCGTAATAGCTGCGGTCGTAGTAAATCCCCTGGTGCAGGAGGTAGTCTTCCCGGAACCGGTCGTAAGACTCACCGACCTCCCTGATTTTCTTGCGCAGGCTGGCCCGGGTTTCTGAACCGACCACTTTGGTAAACAGAATGGCGTCGAAATCCTTGTCGAGCAATTCCCTTTCGAAGCGGTCCAGCTCCTCCTCCGAACGTTCCGAATGGGTAAAGGCGACATCGAAAAGATCGATGCTGCGCACGGTTTCGACCCCCTGCGACTGAAAGGCGTTCTGCATGCGGCTCTCAAAAGCTTCCCGCGACGCAGTATCGGAACTCATGCCTACCACCAGCAGTTTGCTGGCGTGGAAGAGCACGATATCGGGATTTTTCTCGGAAGATTCCAGGCGAACCGAACTGCATCCCGTCAAAAGGATGGCCAGTCCGCTTGCCAGGGCAATCAAGGCTTTCATGATTCCTTCTTTAGTTTTCAACCCCCAGGGCTTCGCGCGCTACTCTTCGTCCGGCACGGCAGCAGGCAACAGAAACCCGTACAGGTCTTCTTTCCACGCTCCCAGCTTGGGCTCCAGGATCTCGAGTTCGGTCTCGTTGTGGACCCGCTCGAGCTCCATCAAAAAAGTCTCAGCGCCGATGCGGTATTCGTCCAGGTAGGCCTCCGCCCCGGGCCGCCACTGGCAGGCTACGCCCCTGCTCAGGATCCTGTGCAGAAAGCGCAGGTCTTCTTCCAGATGGTGCTTTCTGCCTTCCCACATCTTGTAGGTGGGCACTCCATGTTCGGCTGTGTGGAATCCGGTTTTCATAACATCTGATTTGAAGTTCCGCTATAAGGTACGCCCCGCACATTACAGTGCCTATGACTTTCGTCAGATCGGCCTAATTCAAAACCTGCACCCGTTCCATGAGGCCCGGCATTTGGGCCGTCCAGCCCATGCTATCCCGGAGCTTGATCCGCAGAGCCTCGCGGGCGGTTGGTTCCCCGTGTACCAGGAACACGGACCCGGGTTCCCGCTCCAGGGCCGAAAGCCACCAGAGCAACCCGGCCTGGTCGGCATGTGCCGACAGGGCCTCCAGCACCCGTACCCGTGCCGCCACGGGGATGTATTTGCCGAAGATCTTCAGCTCGTGGGCCCCTTCCAGCAGGTTGCGCCCCCTTGTCCCTTCGGCCTGGAACCCGACCAGCACGATGCGGGTTGAGGGCTTGTCCAGCAACTGGCTCAGGTAGGTGAGCACGCGGCCCCCGCTTAGCATGCCGCTCCCGGCCACAATCACTTTGGGTCGCGGGTCGTCGATGGCCTTCCAGGTATCGCTGTATTCCGTGATAATCTCCACACCCGACCCCATGGCCCGTACCTGGTCAGGGGGGAGCCGGTGCCACTGCGGGTAGCGGCCGAACAATTCCCATACATCGGCCCCCATCGGGCTGTCTACATAGATCGGGAGGCCGGCGGGGATATGATTGGCGCGCTGCAGTTTCCAGAGGAGGTACATTACGGTCTGCAGGCGTTCGACCGCGAAGCTGGGGATAATGCAGGCACCCCGGTCGTGGATGGCCTGCCGGATCTCGCCTGCCAGTTCGGCTTCCAGGTCGAGCTCGGGGTGCAACCGGTTCCCGTAGGTACTTTCCAGCAGCAGGATGTCGGCCCGTTCGGGCCGCTCGGGCGGAAAGAGCATCCGGTCGGCCTGCCGCCCAATATCGCCGGAGAATACCCAGCGTTTGCCCCCGTATGCCCCTTCGATGAAGGCGGCCCCCAGGATGTGACCGTTGTAGCGATACCGGAACCTCATGCCGTTCCCCACATCCTGCCACTGTTCCAGGGGCAACCCGCGAAACAGGGGCAGGCAGGCCTTTACATCGCGGTCGGTATACAGGGGCTCGGGACGGGCATGGCGGCTGTACCCTTCCCGGGCGGCCTGCTCGGCCTCTTCCATCTGGATCTCGGCGCTGTCTTCCAGCACAATGCGGGCGATATCGAGGGTGGGGGGCGTACCGTACACGGGCCCGCGGAATCCGTCGCGTACGAGCCTGGGCAGCATGCCCACATGGTCCAGATGGCCATGGGTGAGCAAAACAGCCCCGATTTCGGAAGGAGGCCTGGGCCAGGGTTCCCAGTTCAACTGGCGCTGGCTCTTGAGACCCTGGAACA
>DATIPV010000194.1:0-3190 GCA_035471525.1 Robiginitalea sp. | reverse complement strand
CCGACCGGCAGCCTTTGCTGCCAGCCGGCGACCACCCGGTCGACATCTTCTCCCAGGGCGATTACATTGGAACCTTCTTTCAGGCTTACGTGCAGCGAAATGGCGTCCTTCCCGTTTACGCGTACGCGTTGTTTGGGCGGGTCGATATAGCCCTTCTTGATCTCTGTGATATCCCCTATAGCCAGCAGCTGTCCCTTGCTGCCGCCTATGGCGATCAGGGTATTCTCGATATCCGCTACCGAATTGAAATTTCCGGAAGGCTCCAGGATGATGCGTTCGTCTTTTAGGTTCACCTGCCCGCCGGAGCTCAGAATGTTCGTGGCGGCAATGCTGTTTTTCAGCATGCTGGCGGTTATCCCGTACTGGTTCAGCACCGCGTTGTCGAACTCAATGAAGATCCGCTCTTCCTGTTGCCCGCCCAATTCCACCTTGGCGGCATCGGGGAGCTTGATCAATGCGTCGCGGATGTCGTCGGCGTATTCTTTCATCTCCGCGTAGGAGTAGCCGTCAGAGGTCAGTCCGACCACAATGCCGAAGACTTCCCCGATGCCATCGTCTTTCAGATCGGGTACCACTCCCTGGGGGAGGCCCTGTATGCTGGAGAGCTTACGGCGCAGCCTGTCCCAGACAGCCTGCATCTTTTCAGGGGGCACATCTTCCTTTATTTCGACCTTGACCACTGAGAGTTCCGTGCGCGAAGTGCTGGAAACCTCTTTCAGCTCCGGCAGTTCCTGGGCTACTTTTTCAACCTTGTCGGTTACCAGCAACTCCACCCGTTCCGGGCTGGCCCCCGGGAAAAAAGAAACTACCGAAGCCACGCGTACGGTATAGGGGGGCATGCTGTCGCGCGGCAGCGACTGATACAACGCAATGCCGAGCAGAATAATCGTAGCCAGCACCGTAAAGGTGATGCGGTTTTTCTGGATGGAAAAGGCGGTCAGATTCAAAATGTGTGTCTTCTGTGTTGGTTGGTTCAGTTGCCTATTCGAACAGGGATACGGGTTGCCCGTCCAGCAGGGTTTGCAGGCCGGCCGTGGCTACCTTCTGGCCCCGCTGCAGCCCGCTCAAAACTTCAAACCCCCTGCTGTCCAATGCCCCCACGTTTATCGAGGTGCGACGAACCACCGGGGTTTCCGGGGTCTCATCAATAACAAAGACGAAACGGCCCTGGCTGTCTTCGCCCACCGCCTCGGGAGGGATGGTCAGCACCTGTTCTTCCCGGGTTTCCGATCCGAGGGTAAGGGTTACGTTGGCGGCCATGCCAGATTTGATGAGCCCTTCCGGATCAATTACCTGCACGCGTGCCGGGTAGGTGGCGCTGTTGTTGTCTACCGCAGGGGAGAGTTCTGTTACGCTGCCCGGGAAATCCTGATCCGAATAGGCCGGCAGCCGTACCGTTACCGGCATGCCCAGTGAAACTTCGTTGATAATGCTCTCCGGGAAGCCCAGGGCGATCTGCATCTCGGTGCCGGCATTCATCACGGCAATGGGCTGGCCGGCACTGATGGTTTCATCCACCTCTGCGCTGATGGAGGTTACGACCCCGTCTTCTGGGGCATACAGGTATCCGAAGCGGATCTGCTCCTGCTGTATGGCCACGCTCCGCTTGGCCGATTCATACCCCTGCTGGGCTGTTTTATGGGAATTCTTGGCCGATTCAAAATCGGTCAGCGAGGCGCTGCCCTTCTCATAGAGTACGCGGATCCTGTCCAGGGCCAGTTTGGCTGTGTTCATCTGCGATTCTGCGCTGCTTTGCGAAGCCAGGGCGCTTTCGTAATTCAGGCGGGCGGTAACATTGTCGAGCCGCGCCAGCAGCTCCCCTTTTTTTGCGCGCTGCCCCAGTTTGATATTCAGTTCGGTGAGGATGCCGCTGGAGCGGAAACTCAGGTTGACGATCTTCTCCGTGCGGGCCGTACCGCTGAAGGTCCTGTTCTCAGAGCCTTTCCGGTAATCCACAAGGGTATACTTCACCGGTCGGAGGGGGTTTTCCGGGGCTTGCCCACCCCCGCCGCAGGAAACGACCACCAGAAGCGCGCTCAGGGCGGTTGCGGAAAACAATTGGGTTACTCTCATGGTCATGGGATTAATCTTGTGGGTTATTTTCCATGTATACCTGGAAACGGTTTCGAAAATCCAGATTCTCGGCCTCCGTATGCAACAGGAAATTATACCCGATAAAACGCTCCAGCTGAATGGCGGTTATCAGGAAATTGTACGTGGCTCCTGCCTGGGCCAGCTGTGCCTGCAGGTAGTTGTTCTGGGCGTCGATCAGCTGGATGATGTTCACTGCGCCTTCCCTGTAGGAGGTCTGGACCAGGTCCAGCGATTCGCGGGCGGCAGTCTCTGCCACCTGAGACAGTTTGATGTTGGCGATCTGGTTCATCAGGTTCAGCACCCCCTGGTTTACGTTGCGCGAAATAGCCAGCTCCAGGTTTTGACGGTCGATTTCGATCTGCTCCATCTGGATGCGTGCACTCTGCCGGTTGAGTTCCGTTTTGTACTGGTTGAACAGGGGCAGGCGTATATTCAGCCCCATGCTGTAAAAGCCGGCGGGATCCAGATCGGTGCTGCCCTGCCCCCATTGGTTGAAGTTCTGGTCGTACGAGGCCTGAAAGCCAACGGTGGGCAGGATGCGCCCCAGGGCGTTGCGCCTGTAATTCTTTTCGACCGCCTTGAAGGCATACGAAAGGGATTCGAGTTCCGGGGAGTTCAGCCGGGCCTCCCCGATCAGAAAGGCTGCGAAGGGCTCCCGGTACTGGGGGTTTTCCAGGATGTCGGCAAGCTGACGGTAATCGTAGGCGGCAAATACGCCTTCCCCCATCACGGCGTCGTTCACCTCAATGTCGGTTTCTATGGGGTTGTTCAGAAACCGGTTGATGTCCATGTAGGCCTGTTCCATGGCGTTGATCGATTCCACCAGCGTCAGGGTATGCTGTGCCATCTGGCTCCTGAACCGCAATACGTCAGTTTTGCCGGCCTGCCCGGCCTGGAAGTTCTGTTCGGCGATTTTCAGGTTTTCTCGGGTAAGCGTGAGATTCTGGTTCTGAATCCGCACATTCATCTTGTTTAGCAGGGCATTGAAATAAAGTCCGGAGCCTTCCAGCACTGCATCCAGTTGGGAGGCGTCCAGGTTGGATTGCTCGGCCAGCTGCAGGTTTCGCTGCACGGCGATGTTGAGGTTGGCGTCGGG
>DATIPV010000193.1:0-2843 GCA_035471525.1 Robiginitalea sp. | reverse complement strand
TTAAAGCTAATATATTTTAGGATAACTTGATCAAAAAATGAATTGATTTTATGCCGGTATCAATGGATGCCAAACGGCGCATGCCAACCCCGGGAAAAGGTTGCCCGGGAGCCAATCAGGCCCCCGGGCAATTAAGGATTTATAGCATGTCAGGCCAGGCCGGGGCTACCGGACTTCCTTTACATACCCCCAGCCCTGCTGCTGCCGCATAACGATCTCATAAATGCCGTCCGGCACGGTGGTGACGCCCGGTATCAGATCGTCCATGGTCAAATTGTGGCGCTTGATGGATTGTTCGCATACCACCACCGACACGTTCGGCAATTTGACGACCTGCTCCAGGGTTTCACGCGCGGCCGATGCATTCTTGTCTACCATTTTGTAGGCGGCGCTGTAAATAACCATTTCGAACTGAGAGTCGGGATAGGCCTCCGACATCAGCCTGAGATGGCGGGCTGCGGTCTGATGTACCTCTGGGTTCTCGCTGCTCACATCCAGGACCAGTTTGATGGGCTTCTCCTGGGCGTGCAGCCCCAGTACTCCGAAAAGCGCCAGGGCCATAAGTATCATTTTTTTCATTTTCAATACTATTTATAATGGTTTATCCTGGATTACTCCCCGGCAAAAATATAGCCGCACCCCTTGTTCTGGGCCATGCCCAGGGCCCAGACCCCCGAAGGCACCACCTGAATATCCGGAAGGATGCCCGCCTTCCAGTCGGCGTAAATCTCCTCAGCCGCCTGGCCTGTTATGGCCGCCATCCGGCCGCTGTAGAAATTTAGCGCCAGGTCGCACACGCAGAACATGGACCCGCGGCCTATCAGATCCTTTATGCCCTGAATCGCCGGCAGGGGAAAGTCTCCTTCCTGGGGCTCGTAAAACGGGTTGCGCGTGTAGTCAGACCCGTCTGCCATTTTGATTTGAAAAAGTTCGCCGATCGGGTACTTGGCCCATAGGTCGGAGTGCATGGCAAAGGGAATGGCGTTGTGCCGCAGTACGGTCATGGCCGTTACGTTGCTGTCTTCCACCCCGGTTTGGTTTTGCGACAACAAATAGGCCCAGTTCCAGATAACGGGAAATCCGTTGTGGGGCATCGAACCGTCAAAAACGATGCGGTGCTCGCCCTTGATTTTATCGAACCACGCCACGGGATCGTTCATGCCGTCGGGGCTGAATTCAGGCACGCGTGCCAGCAGCGGGTCTGTGAACATGCTCAGGGTACTTGCCGTGGCGCCGAGCATCATCGCTCCCATAAAGTTTCTCCTTGAATTTGCTTTTGTTTCCATAAGTCAGTATTTAATTGGTTTTAGTGATATTATAGGTTTGCTTGTAATAGGCCATGATCGGCTGAAAGGGTCCGAGGCGATGCTGCGACTCGCTGAACCCGTCCGAATAGGGCCCGTAGGGAGTCGACACCGGTTTTTTGGTGAGGTCCGGAAAATCGGCTTCGCGATGCATCTTTTCCGGCCGTTCCTGGGAATTGATGTATCCCGCCACATCGTATGCTTCCTCATCGCTGAGCAGCGGTCGGTCGAAGCGGGTTCCATAGGGCATATTTCCCTTGATGAAAGCCGCTGCCGTTAGTACTCGCGTCATGCCCGCCCCGTTGTTGTAGGAATCAGCCCCCCACAGAGGCGGATAGAGGTACCCGGGGCCCGACCCGGCCGGTCTGCCCTGCCCGTCCGCGCCATGGCAAACGGCGCACTGCATCGCATAGACCCGGGCCCCATGCTCCAGGCTCACGGCCCGGTCGGGAATTTCGAGCTTCGGGAAACCCTGTCCCTGAATACTGCCATCTTCCGGCGCGTACCGGCTGAGCCAGTCCAGATAGGAAAGCATTGCCCGCATGGCGGGGCTATCCCCGGGCAAGCGGCTGCCGTTCATACTGCGTTCCATGCACCCGTTAATGCGTTCTTCGAGCGTGCCAATCTTGTTCTCCCTTCCCCGATACTGCGGAAACCGCTGTACCACTCCGATCAGGGGGGCCGCAAAGGGTCGGGTACCCGCATCCAGGTGGCAGTTGGCGCAGGCCAGCCGGTTGCCGGCCAAGCCCATCCCGGGTTCGGCACGGTCGGGTCCAAGGTACTCCGGCGTATTGCGGAATATTTCATATCCCAGGCGCACCATGCGGCTCTCCTCGGAATCGGGCAGCCCGGCCAGGCTGTAATCCTTCAGGTAGACCGGATCTGCCATCCCGGCGCCCCCATTCGCCCCGCTTTTCATGCCCAGGGTGTTTACCACCACCAGGAAGGCAAAGAGTATCATCAGGGCCATGCACAGGCCCAACCGGCGGCACAGGGACCTCATTTTTTGGAATGACTCCGGAAGCTGATATTCAGATCCGCTATTCATGCACGAACAATAATCGGAATTACCCGGATACCCGCCTTTCCTGCAAAGGCGTTATCCGACATTGAAAATCGTTCCCAGAAGGGCCTTTTCAGCCCTGAGAACGAAGTTTTGCCAGATCCCTTGCAGCCCCCTCAGGGAGTGGCGCTTGGCAAGGGATCAGGGGGTCTTACTTATTCGGGGTAATAAAAGATAAAAAAATAATCCGAATAGCCAAACCTTCCATATTTATAATACTGTATATCAGCGGTATAATCTTTACTACTGTACATTCTCCCGCGGAACGAAGGGGTCTTAAAACCTCATTGGGTTTATTGGAAATGGCTGGGAATAGGGGTAGGCTGTGGGTAGCGGGGGGGCGTGTCTGCCAACGGCCCGAATCAGAATAAGCCCGGCTGCTGGCCTCCCGGCACCTTGCCCAGGTGCTTGTACGCCAGCTCGGTTACCTCCCGGCCCCGGGGGGTTCGCATGATAAATCCCTGCTGTATCAGGAA
>DATIPV010000192.1:0-2933 GCA_035471525.1 Robiginitalea sp. | reverse complement strand
CAGGAGCAGGAAATAAACGGATGCACGGCCCAGCAGATGTTTCAGGGGGGCTGCGATAAGGGCGTCGAGCTTCAGGTCGGGCTGGAAATCTTCCAGGGCCTTTTCAAAATAAGCCTCGTCAAGGGCCGCCGAAATCAGTTTCTCGGGGGTCTCTGGAGCCAGGCCGGCAATTGTTCTAAGCTGTTCCAGATCTGTGTAGAATCCGTGGGTATCCCGGTAGCGGACTACCTTTTCGGCTTCCGGCCGCGAGATATCGCCCAGGGTCAGCATATCTTCTGCCTCGGCGGCATTCAGGTCAAAGGTATAAAAGGGCACAGTAATGGTTCCATAGGGGTCAAACACCAGCAATCTGTGCGTATGACCTTTTGCCATCAGCCATAGCGGAGGAGGCACCACATGGGAATAGTCGACGCCTAAAGCCGATTTGAAAAGCGATTTCACCTGGTCGGCCTCCGATGGAAATTCCTTCATATAACCTTCGATGAAATCGATGAGCTGGGCTTTCTTGGCATTGTTTTCCAGCACATAGCCGTGCATCACATGGAAGTATTTGAGGAACTGGTTTTGCATGGGGCTGAATAATTCCTGCGGAGCAAGGTTCGTCGTATCGCTATCGTGGAGAAACTGCGCATAAAAGGGGGGGTCGAGATAGTGGTTTGCCAGGTCGCTGGTCGTGAGATGCGTAAAAAAGGAGCTGACGGCCCCTTCTGTCGCAAGCATTTGCACATAGTTCCGCAAGCTTCCCTTTTGAAGGGCCACACCGGCGTTCCTGTAGGTTAGCTGATCTTCCACATCAGATACCGGCACACTCGGATTCTTAAACCTGATATCGCCATTGACTGCCTGCACATACCGCTTATAATCTTCGTATTTCTGATACCAGAAAAGCATGGAGGCCTTGTAAAACCCGAGCCGGAACGGATAAACAAAATCCCTTTTGAATCCATTCAGGGAGGCCTCCGTTGTAATGCCAATACGCTCAATTTCTGCCGAAACCCCTTTTTTGATAGCCTCGTTTTTTTCGAACATCCGGGAGGCATTTTCAATATGCTCTGCAAATCCTTCGTTAAAGGCCGTGGCGTAGTCGGTTACAACCGAGAAAAAATGCATATCCACGCTTTTCGTGTTGCTTGTCAGGGTATCCTCGGCACTGAGCAGATGAAAAAGGATATGCCCCATCTCATGGGGGTACAGTTGGGTAAGCGACATTAACCTGTCGGGCTTTCCCGTGGCCTGCGATTCGGTGATGTCCACATAGGCGGCATTGGGTTTGGCCATATGGGATGCCCCGTCCCGGAGCGTGAATCCGTACCGCGGAAACCCTCCCTGGTTTTCAGTGAGGGCGAGGTAAGCCGGTTCGATATGGGCCAATTGGTTTTTGCGCATTAGGTACATCTGCGCCAGGGCATGCAATTCAACGAATTCGCCGATAATGGAATTTTGAATGGTTTTCGTCGTGATCCTGTGGCTTTCGGCCGTTTCGGGCAAAAGGGTCATCTCCGGCAATCCTTCTATCTGTTGGCCCGTTGGTTTGATGAGGATTACCCGTTTCAGGCTGTCGGGTACAGGGGAACCTTTCCGGACGGGCTGGCTAAAGAGGATACCCGGAATCAGCAGGCTGGCCAGAACGAATCGAATACCATTCATAGTGTGGGTGTTAAGGGATTAGCCCTCCTGTGCTTCCTTTCGATAGGCCTCGCGGGTAAACCATATAAAAATGACCAGCGCCCACAGGCCCAGGAACGGGCCTAGGTCGAAGAGTCCCGCCTCTGCGGGGGCATCCGGGAAGGTGATCATATTCAGGGTCAGCAGGCCTGCCGCCAGGGCGCTGCCAATCCACCCCAGAAGTCTCGGAAATCGCGAGTTCCAGGCAATATTAATCCCAAAAAGCAGCCAGGAGACGGTTATGAAGATATCGAAGGCAACATCCATGCCGGCCTGCACCCGATTCGCCCCCCGGAAGGCTGCCAGTGCCAGCGCACTGGCTTCTTCTGTGGTTGCCCGTTCCAGGGCCTGCTCGTGCCAGATGAAGTTGGCTTGCTGTACGACCAGAAAGGTACAGGCAATAGCTGCTCCAATAATTCCGAACAGGTATCCGATCTCCAGGCTGGCCGTGTGGTTTTCGGCTTTCAGAAACCGGTACAGCCCCATAAAGGCAATAATCCACAGCAAGGGGAATGCGAATGCGATTAGCAGTGCGACGGCATCCGGGATAAAGGAAAAGACGGCCACCGAGAAGTAGCATACAATCGAAAGGATTCCCGAGATTCCCCCGATTCGCACCAGCCGTTGATCGGTCTTTGATAAAGCGTGCATAATTTGGGTTTTAAGGGGTGGGGGTGTTAACCTAAGACGGTTTGGGCCCCCGATTTGTTACAGCGGTTGGCAAACAAAGCGATCCCGTATAGGCCTCGTAACTTTATCAGGCAAGGTGTGATCGCGCAAAACAGCCGGGCGATTCGGATAGGTGCCTTCGGTTAACCGATACGCCCCAATTAAATATACGGGATTACTTTGAACCTCCCTCGGGGCTGAACTGTGGCCGCCGGATCAAAAACTTTTGACCCTTCTGGCGGGCATAGGGCAAAACCCCGTGCATTTCATCGAAAATAATTCAAAAAACTGGTGAAAGCCGCTCATTTTTTGAAACTTAGCATGCTGCTGACACCCTGGCAGCCCCCCTGAATTCAGGGGGAAATTACATAACCTAAAGCCCCACAATTATGAAATTGAGAACCCTATTTGGATTTTTCCTGACCGTTACGGCCCTGTTGGCCGGATGTTCGGATGCCAACGACAAGGTTTCGGCCGATGGCACCGGAAGGTTGGTAGTTAGGCTTACCGATAAGCCCTTTCCGTACGACCTGGTGTCTGAGGCCAATGTAACTGTATTTAAAGTGGAAGCCCGCCGGGTGGAAGACGCAGACGACTCC
>DATIPV010000191.1:0-2313 GCA_035471525.1 Robiginitalea sp. | reverse complement strand
TGACTGCCCGGCCAGCATGGGGGTAAAGAGCATCATGGGTACCACCACGATGTCCTGGAAGATCAGTATCGCCAGGGCATTGCGACCGTGGGGCGCAGCCATCTCATCGCGGTCCTGCAATACTTTCAGGACAATGGCAGTGCTGGAAAGGGAAAAAAGGAACCCCACAAAAAGGGCCTCGTTCCAGGGGTTCCCGAGCAGACGGTAGCACAGGGCGGCCACCATGACGGTAAGCCCCACCTGCAGGGCACCGCCAATAAAGACGGTCTTTTTGATAGAGATCAAATGCTTGATAGAGAGCTCCATGCCGATGACGAATAACAACAGGATTACCCCGATCTCAGAGATAATCTCGATTTCTTCCGTTTCCCGCACCAGCCCCAGCCCGTAAGGTCCGATAAGGATGCCTGTGAGCAGGAAGCCCAGAATGGAAGGCAGCCTGAGCCGCTGCAGGGCAAATACCACCAAGGCTGAAAACCCCAGGATGATCAGAAAGTCTTGTAAGAGCGGTAAATGCATCGTTCAGGTACGGTTTTGCCTTCCCGGGTGCTGTTGCTTCAGGGAAGAAACCTAAAAATAGGAAGAGTCCGGTTACGCAGGTATTACATTTTCAAATTTTCAAATTGACCATATGGGAAATCCCCCAAACCCCCGGGAACAAGGTACCCCATTCCCCTGCAACTTCCGATCGGCAGGCAGGTCCCGGATGCGTCTAAGGAGGGAAATTACGACTGAAGGCCTTCAAGTTCACGCTGTATGGCTGCGATGAGGCTTTCCAGTTCTTCGATGACCTGGGAGTAAAGCCTGACCCCCCGCGCCCGGTTATGGATTAACTGAGAAAGCATGTTAACGAACGGTTTGTCTGCCTTCATGGCCTCGAAATCTACCGGGGCAACCCGTACCGAGCCATAAACGGCTGCGGGGTCCACAGGGTCTGAGTGCCGCGAACTGCCGATGGCATCAGGATCGCGTTCCTCGTACTCTATGTACTTATTCAGGAGGCTTGTCTTTACGGTGGCTGCGAAATCCCATTCCATGCGATCGTAGTCTTCCACAAGGAATACAAAGGACTTTTCGTAGGTCGAAATAATCCGTTCTTTCAGGCTGTCGTCAGTGATGACCTCGAGCCCTTTGTTCTTAAGGCTTTCATATGCCGTGCGCGTAAAGAACGGGCTGTGCCAGTTCTCCAGGTGCAGGCACAGGCTGTCGATGGCCGGCGAGGCAGGTTGGTTTTCCTTGATGGCCCGCATCAGACCGCGATATTCGTCTAGTAACAGGCTGTTCATGTTATAGCCAATCTGCAGTTCCCGGAGGTTTGCTTCGAGATCTTTGGAAAGGTCGCTCAGCAGCCCGGCTTGCTGGGTGCGGAACCTTCGGTCTTCGTTCCAGTTGTTCACCTGAAGGGCCAGCAAAATGCCGACCACCACCAGCAGGATTTCCCCGAGCGCATACAGCAGGTAGCGGGTGAGGCGGTTCTCGGCGAGCAGGCTGCGGCGTAATTTTCTGAAGAAGGGTAGCATTGGTGATAGGCAGTTGGCAGTGGCAGTAGACAGTTAAAGGGGTTCAAAGTTCAAGGGGTTTGAGCGCACAGTCCGATCAACCCGGCCCTATATTCAAATGGGGCCAATAACACATTATTCAAGCACCTCATACACGACCAGCTTCTCGGCTTTGTTCTTCAGGGCAATTTCGCCCAGTCTTTCGCATTTGAAGGATTCCTTTACCTGCTGGTAGCACGCTTCGGCGATCAAAATCTGGTTCGGTTCGGCTGCCCCCTGCAAACGGGCCGCCACGTTTACCGCATCGCCGATTACCGTGTAATCGAGGCGTTTCAGGCTGGCCGAGCCGATGTTCCCCGATACCATTTCCCCGCTCCGTATGCCGATGGAAACCTGGGGCTGGTAATGGGTGCCCCCTTCCATGGCGGGTAGCTTGCCGATCTGCTGCCTGATGGCCAGGGCCGCATCGATCGCCCGGTCTAAATGGTACTCGCCCCGGAAGACGGCCATAATGGCATCTCCCATGAATTTATCTACATAGCCCTCCTGGGCGATGATCCCCTTGACCATGGTGTCGAAATAGGTGTTCAGCATGTTTACCACCAGCTCCGGGGGGGCCTGCTCGCTGATGGTGGTAAAGCCGCACACATCGATGAACATTACGGTGGCCTCGATGTGCTCGCTGGCCGTGAACTTGGATTCGAATTCCTGCCCGCCCATAAAGTTCAGCACGTTTTCGTCCACGTACATGCGCAGGATGTTGTTTTCCTTTACCGCCCGAAGCGTATCCCTTATCTGCCGCACGTGGGCGAGG
>DATIPV010000190.1:0-1568 GCA_035471525.1 Robiginitalea sp. | reverse complement strand
AGCTGCTGCAGGGTGGTGTCGATGTCGTCGATCCGGTTGTCGAGGATCAGGGAACGGAGTTCGGCAATGATGTCGAGCACAGCGGGGGTATAGAACTGGGTGGGATGGGCCGTAAGCACGATACGGGCGCTGAAACTATCCAGTTTTCTGGAGACCTTGTCCCACCGCTTGTTCTTCTTGGCGAGTTGGAAATAATCGCGAATCGAGAGGGAATCGGTGTGGACGTGCAACTTGGGGAAGGCGGCGTCCTCCACGCTGTCGTAAAGCACCACCTGCCGCTCCACGTACTGGATAATTCGAAACATCAGGTCGATGCGCTGCCGCTCCGATTCGGTATGGGTGTAATTCTCGAAAAAAGCATCCAGGATTTCGGTAGGGTTGTGCCCCGATTTAAGGCCGGCATTGCATTGTCGGAATAACAGGGGAATGTAAATCCCCACGTTCTCCCCTTCCGTATAGGGCAGGTTCAGGAACAGGCTGTTGTAGATATTAAACTTGTTCCGAACTGATTTCTTGAATTCCTTGAGTCTTTCCGCCTGGCTCATACCGTGCTTTTCGAAATTTGCTTTGCCAAAGTTCGGGAAAATGTCCCGAAACCGGATGCAAAGCTCCTGCTTTTGGGGCACATGGGGAAGGATTTTGGGGCGGCATCACAAAATATCCCCGGCCTGGCAGAAAATCAACAAAACTCCTCAGAAATACCTGCGGTATTGCTCCACCCGGAAATCCATGACCGTGTAGTTCGTGTCTTTCGCCCTGCGTGCTTTGTACGCCGCCATGCTGCCGATAGCCCGGTTCGCCGAACCGGAAGGCGCGGTCAGGGAAACCGTCTGAAGCCCGCGAAGGGAGCCCGAGGGATCTGGCAGGGTAAAACGGTGGATGCGCGGCACTTCCTCAGTAACCAGTTCCAGGCATATCCCCTCTTCCCTCAGGAGCCTGCGGAAGAGGTATTCCGGCCCGTTCTGGCTGTTCCCGCCCGTAAATAGAAGAGTCTTTATGCGGGGATTGGCCCGCAGCACCCCCAGCAGGTCGCGCAGCTCCAGCTCGCGCATGCCCAGGTCGGAGGCGTCGATGCGGGCGCGCCGGGCACGCTCCACAATGTCGCAGATCCCAATCTTCCGGGCTTTCAGGAAATCCAGGCGCTGACGCACGGCCCTCTCCGAATCTTCATATACGAGCCCCAGGTCGAAAATACGATCCAGGATGGGCCACAGCAGCCCGTCGCGGCTGCCGTAACAGAAATCCACATCGCCGGGTTTCAGCAGCCCCTGCGTAAAACGGGGCGGGGGAAGCGTACCTACGATAAGCTTGGTAGCCCCGGGAAAAAGGATGGGTGGGTAGGGATGCTGGTGTATAAACATACGGGGCCGAAATGAGCTGTAAAAATACCGAATTTTAAGGCAGGGCCCCGGGCAGGCACCCCCTCCTGTCCCGTGAATCCTGTTGCGGCCCATAGCTGCAGGGGGCTGATGGAAAACCACCGGAACTGACAAAGGGAAAACGCCCCCACCCCCCAAAGACAAGATACCTGCCCACCCCGCAACTTCCCAACAGGGACCCGGGCCAAC
>DATIPV010000189.1:0-21681 GCA_035471525.1 Robiginitalea sp. | reverse complement strand
GCAGGGGGTACCCCCCGCCCCACCCCCCTACAAGATAACCCCGGGGCCTGCAAGATCGCACCGGCAAACCGACGCACATGGGCTGCGGATACCCTCCAAGTAACACGTTTACAGACCATTCGGTCGGTTTTCATTTTCGTGTGCAAGGGGCGTGCCGTTCCCCGATAAAAGCGAACCGATGGGCGAATAAACGCCGCGGATACGCCTTAATTACAGGCCTTACAGGGAATTTTTCCTACTTTGTAGGCCCTTTAGCCGGCATAGCCATATTTAAGGTATGCCCCAACCCATGAGAACGCACGTTGAGAATAGCAAGCCTTTGCCCCTGACTGAACTTCTGGGGATTGCAGGCGACGTGCGCCGCCGTGGCACCGACAAGCACCTGTTGCCGGCTGCCGGGATGCGGCTCAGGGAAGCTATTTCCTGTTTCTTAAAGTTCCGCCGCAATACGCGGATGGCCCTGATGGTCTACCTGATGTTCCTGGTTTTCCTGACCGGTACCGTGGTGGCCGCGGGCGGCTGGTATCCGGCCCTGCTGAGCGTCTTTTGTCTGGTCGGGTTTTTGGGCTTTTTGCTGACAGCCTTCTTTCACCAGGCTTCCTTCTACAGCGCCCTGGGGAGAAACCGCATCGGGGGCAGCCCGCTGCTGTTGCTGTTGCTCGGCATTCCGCTCTATATCTGGATCCACTACCAACTCGAACGCGACATGCGCCATTCGCTTTCCGGGCTGTTCCGCGAAATGGGGCTGGCCAAATCTCCCTGAGGCAGGATCAAGAACATCCGCACGGCCTTGCCCGGCGGTCAGCACGTCATTTAAACGTCGAATTCCTATCTTTATCGAAACGACCACCTGATTGACCCTTCGAGGTAGGGTATTTTGCCTGCAGGTTGTTATAAGGCAATAAAGGACTGAGGCCATGAAAGAAAATTACCTGGCAAAATGGTTGAATAACGAGCTGTCTGAGCAGGAACTGGAGGAATTCCGGGCGACCCCCGAATTCCGTTCCTACGAAAAGATCGTTGCCACAGCCTCCGCTCTCGAAGGCCCTGCCTTCGATGCAGAGGCTGCCCTGGAGCGCCTGAGGACTAAGCGGGGCGGTTCCGGAGGGCGGGTTATCGCCATGCGTCCGTGGATGCGCTGGGTCGGCGTGGCTGCAGCCCTGGTTCTCATGCTGGGCAGCACCTATTACTTTATGAACCGCCCGGAATGGGTAGAGGCGGGCTATGCCCAACATACCGAAACGCAACTCCCGGATGCTTCCGAGGTTATGCTCAATGCGGGTTCCGAGATCACATTTAACAAGAAACACTGGGAAGGCCACCGCCGGGTAACCCTTCAGGGGGAAGCCTTTTTCAAGGTCGCCAAGGGAAAAACCTTTACGGTGGAAACCGAAGCCGGGGAAGTAACCGTATTGGGAACCCAGTTCAATGTGTTGCAGCGGGACGATCTGTTCGTTGTAAGCTGTTACGAAGGCCTGGTGCGGGTAGACCACGCCGGCCGTTCTGTTGAGCTTCCCGCCGGGACATCCTTCCGCCTGGTTGCAGGCCGTATCGACACCTCTGAAATTATGGCCGCCTCCGCACCGTCGTGGACGCGCAACGAAAGCTCTTTCCGGTCTATGCCGCTGGCCTTTGTGCTGCAGGAATTCGAACGGCAATACAACGTGGAGGTCGAAGCCCGAAATCTGGATCTGACAGAATTTTATACGGGTACCTTCAGCAACACAAATATGAATCTGGCGTTACAAAGTATAAGTGCCCCCCTACAGCTCACCTATGAGGTACATGGGAACAAAGTACTTTTCTATGCCAAAGGCCCCCGTTAGGTTTCTCTGCCTGCTCGCCCTTTTGCTCCTGTTCCTGCCCGACTGTTCCAGAGGTCAGGAATCTGGTGGCATCATCTTGCCGGTAATCGACCTGTTGCGCGACCTGGAAGAGCGTTACGGGATAACATTCTCCTTCGCGGACGAAGACCTGCAGGGCATGGAAGCAAGCCTCCCAGCCGAAACGACTCTGGAGCAGGCTCTCGGGGAATTGCAGGAGCAAACCCAGCTCCGCATCCAAAAACTCAATGAGCGCTATTACACCGTGGCCAGGAGCAGCACGGTAACCGTCTGCGCCAGCGTTCTGGATAATTTCGAGAGCAACAGCATTCCCGGCGCCACTGTAGAAGTGTTGGAAAGCGGCATTGCCACAGTAACCGGTGCCGACGGCATGTTTCGCCTCCAGAATATTCCGCGCCGGGCCACCTTGCGTATCCGACACCTGGGGCATCGAACCCTCTATATCCGTGCAGAAAGCCTGCTGCGGCAGCACCCCTGCACCACCCTGTTGCTCCCGGTGCGCTATCAGGAACTCACGGAGGTGGTGGTTTACAAATTCCTGACCACCGGCCTTCGGAAAGAGCCCGATGGCAGCATTACCCTGAACCGGTCCCAGTTTGGCCTACTGCCCGGGCAGACCGAGCCGGATGTGCTGCAGAGCATCCAGGCCCTTCCCGGCATCAAAAGCAACAGCGAAACGGTTTCAGACATCAACATTCGGGGCGGGACCAACGACCAGAACCTGCTGCTTTGGGATGGCATCAGAATGTACCAGTCGGGGCACTTTTTCGGATTGATCTCGGCCTTCAACCCCTACCTCACGGAGCAGGTGGAAATCATCAAAAACGGCTCGAGCGCCTATTACGGAGACGGCCTGAGCGGCATTATCCACATGCGCACCCACAATACCGTGGAGCGCACCTATTTTGGCGGGGCCGGCTTTAACCTGATCAGCGGTGACGCCTACCTCCATCTGCCGGTGTCGGACCGCATGGCCATACAGGTATCGGCCCGCCGTTCCGTGACCGATTTCCTGAATACCCCCACCTACACCAATTTTTCGGACCGGGCTTTCCAGGACACCCAGATAAGCAGTCCATCGGGTCAGAATACCGATCGACTCGAACGCAGGGACGAAGATTTCTATTTCTACGATTTCAGCGGGAAGCTGCTCTACGACTGGAGCCCGGAACAGCAGTTGCGCATCAATATGTTGTACATACGCAACCGCCTGGCCTATTCCGAGGTCCTGGCAGCCGACGGCAGCGCGAACCAAAGCACGCTGAGCCAGGCCAACTTAGGCATCGGCGGGCGAATCGACAGCGAGTGGAACACCCGCCTGCATACCGAAGTGGAGGGCTATTTCACCCAGTACGATCTCGATTCGGATTTCCTCACCGAATCGAGCGGGCAATTGCTGCTTCAGTCTAACCAGGTCAAGGAATCGGGGCTGAAAACCCGCCTGAGTTTTGCACCCGGCGGGGGGCTTACCTGGAACTCCGGGTATCAGTTCCTGGTTACCGGTATCTCCAATATCTCGGACGTGACCCAGCCGCCCTTTGTGAGCCGCATCAAGGATGTGCTCTATACCCATGCCCTGTATACCGAATGGGAATACAAAGGGCCGGGCAGGAGGCTGCTTACCACGGCCGGCCTGCGGCTCAACTACCTGAGCAACCCGGACGATTTTGACCGGTTCCGGGCCGAACCCCGGCTGAGCTTCCACTACAAACTGAGCCCACACCTCTACCTCCAACTGCTGGGGGAAACGAAGAACCAGGCCAGCCTCCAGAAGATAGACCTGGAACAGAACTTCCTGGGGATCGAAAAGAGGCGCTGGATTCTGGCCGACGGCCGGGGACTGCCAGTGGCCACCAGCAGGCAGGCCTCCCTGGGTCTCCACTACGACCGGGGCAACTGGCTGGCCAGCCTGGAAGGGTTCTATAAAAAGGTAGACGATATAACCATCGATACCCAGGGATTCCAGAACGAAGATCAATTCGACGGGGAGATCGGGGATTACAGGGTTTACGGCCTGGAAGCCCTGCTCAACTTCAAGAGCGAGGCCTGGAGCAGTTGGCTCAGCTATGCCTGGAACCGCAACAATTACTATTTCCCCGACCTGAGCCCGGCTACCTTCCCGAACAATCAGGATATCCGCCATACCGTTACCCTGGGCACCAATTACACCTCCGGTCCTTTCAAGATCGGGGTCGGGCTGAATTACCGCACCGGCAGCCCCTTTACCGAACCGCACCCGGCCCCCAACGAGGTAAACACCGGTGTTTTCCCCAACCGCATCAATTTCCAGGATCCCAACAGCAGCCGTTTGCCCGATTATTTCCGCGCCGATGCCTCGGCCGTTTACGACTTTGATCTGTCAGAGACGGTCCAGGCTTCGGTGGGGGCATCTGTACTCAATTTCACCGGCCGGCGCAACATCCTCAATACGTATTACCGGCTCAACGACCAGAACGAGATCGAGAAAGTCGAGAGCCTCTCCCTGGGCCTGACACCCAACCTCAGCTTCCGCGTCCAGTTCTGAAGAACCTTGCACCCCGACGCCAAAAATCCTAATTTAGCTGGAACTGCAACTCCCAGAAACCACCTTATGAGCCGCATTCTGCGCAATTTCCGAGTAAAGCTGTTGCAAGAAAAGAACCTTGGCGGATACCTGATTTACGCCTTCGGTGAAATCGCGCTCATTGTAGTTGGGATTTTGGTGGCCCTTTGGATCGACAACTGGAACGAAGACCGGCAGATGGCCAAACGCGAGCAGTTTTACCTGGCGGGCCTGCAAAAAGAATTCGAAACAAGCCGCGTAAAGCTCCAGAACCTTATGGAAGCGAACCGGTCATCGTATCAGAAGGCCCGGGAACTGGCCGATTTCATTGCAACATCCGATCTCGCCCCTTCAGAATCGCAGCTTTCCCAGCTTCTCTTTCAGGCCTACTCGGAAGATATGGATTACCAGCCCAACAATTCGCTCCTGCAAGAGATGATCAATTCGGGCCGGCTCGAGATCCTTTCCCAGACGGAACTGCGGAGCCACCTGACAGCCTGGGTCTCGAGGGTGGAGCGCATCCGCCACCAGGAAGCGAACTTGCGCGAACAGCGCAACCGCACCCTCGACCTGGCTCGTTCGGGCGGGGCAAGCATCCGCAGCATCCTGGAACAGACCGGGGTGGCCTCGGTGACCATGGGGCTAGCGCCAAGCGAAAACCCGGGTTCCAACCAGGCGTTGTTACGCTCGCGGGAATTTGAGAACAACACGCTGATCTTCATCCTTACCGCCATAGCCACGGAAGAACAGCATTACCAGCCCCTGCTGGAGGAGATCGATACCATCCTCTCCCTGCTCGCGCAGGAAATCAAAGGCTGAATTGGGGCCTACATCCGCTCCGGTACCTCCATGCCGAGCAGGGCGGTGGCCGACCGGATCACCTCCCCCACCTTGCGGGTGAGCTGCACCCGGAAGATGCGGTGGTCGGCGTGTTCCTCGCCCAGAATAGATACCTGCTGATACAGGGAGTTGAAGTCCTTTACCAGGTCGTAGGTGTAATTGGCGATCAGGGCCGGGCTGAACTGTTCCGCGGCTTCGGCAATTACGGCCGGGAATTGCTCCAGGTCTTTGAGGAGCTCCTTTTCCTTGGGGTGGAGGGCGGGCATCTGCAGTCCGGTGACAGGTACCTCATACGCAAATTCGGCCCGCCTCAGGATGGACCGGATCCGGGCATAGGTGTACTGAATAAAAGAGCCCGTATTGCCCTGGAAGTCTACCGATTCTTCCGGGTTGAAGAGGATGCGCTTTTTGGGGTCGACCTTGAGGATGTAGTATTTCAGGGCACCCAGGCCGATCTGGTGGTAAAGCACCTCTTTCTCGGCTTCCGAATAACCTTCCAGCTTGCCGCTGGCCTCGGAAATGCTGCGGGCGGTGGCGTCCATCTCCCGCATCAGGTCGTCGGCGTCCACCACGGTCCCCTCGCGGCTTTTCATCTTGCCGCCGGGCAGGTCTACCATGCCGTAGCTCAGGTGGTACAGCTGCCTGGCCCAGGGGTAACCCAGCTTTTTCAGGATCAGGAAGAGCACCTTGAAGTGGTAGTCCTGCTCGTTGCCCACGGTGTATACCATGCCGCTGATGTCGGGGTAATCCTTCACCCGCTGGATGGCAGTGCCGATATCCTGGGTCATGTATACGGCCGTGCCGTCGGAACGTAGTACTATTTTCTCGTCCAGGCCCTCGTCGGTGAGGTCGATCCAGACGCTGCCGTCATCCTTGCGGTAAAACACCCCCCTTTTCAGGCCGTCGGCCACCACCTCTTTCCCCAGCAGGTAGGTGTCGCTCTCGTAGTAAAGGGTGTCGAAATCGACCCCCAGGTCGCGGTAGGTCTGTTCAAATCCCTCGTAGACCCAGCTGTTCATCTTCTTCCAGAGCGCCACTACCCCCGGGTCGCCGGCTTCCCAGCTCCGCAGGAGTTCCTGGGCCTCCTGGAGGATAGGGGCCTCACGGGAAGCCTCTTTCTCGTCCATGCCCCCGGCCACGAGCGCTTCCACCTCCTTCTTATAGGCCTGGTCAAAGGCCACGTAGTAATTGCCCACCAGCTTATCCCCTTTCAGGCCGCTGTTTTCGGGGGTTTCTCCTTTGCCAAATTTCTGCCAGGCAAGCATGCTCTTGCAGATGTGGATGCCCCGGTCGTTGATGATCTGCGTTTTATAGACCTTGCGGCCGGAGGCTTTCAGGATCTCGGCCACCGAGTACCCGAGGAGATTGTTCCGGATATGGCCCAGGTGCAGGGGTTTGTTGGTATTTGGTGAGGAATATTCCACCATCACGGCCCCCTCCGGGCGCTCGGGCCGGAACCCGTATGGCTCCTGCTTGCGGATTTCCTCAAAAAAGCCCAGGTAATACGAATCGCTCACCACCAGGTTCAGGAATCCCTTGATTACGTTATACCCGGCCACTTCGGGCACCCTTTCGACCAGATGCTTCCCGATGGCCTCCCCGATGGCTGCCGGATTCCCCTTGAGTTTTCGGAGCATGGGGAATACCACCACTGTGACATCGCCCTCGAACTCCTTGCGCGTAGGCTGCAATTCCACGGCTTCCAGCTCCTGCCCGTAAAGGGCCGCAACGGCTTCCAGCACCTTTTGGGTTATGAGGACTTCCAAAGACATATCGGGTAATTTCAAGGGGCAAAATTACGGAATTCCAACCGTTTTTGTCGCAGCCCGAAGGTTATTCGGAGAATTTGCACGCAAATGGCTACCTTTATAAAAAAGTAGGCAATGCAAGGAATACGCGAAGCCGCCCCTGTGCTGGCTTCCCTGAATATAGCAGATACCGTGTCTTTTTACAGCGAAAAGCTCGGCTTCCGCAAGGCGGGCTGGATAGACGAAAACTATGCCATTCTGGGTCGCGACAGCATACAACTGCATTTCTGGAAGTGCGACGACCCGGCCATACCGAAACACACCGGCTGTTACCTCTATGTGAAAGGGGTCGATGCCCTTTTTGCCGAAATGAAGGCCAAAGGGGTCGTACACCCCAACGGGCCGCTGAAAGAGCAGCCCTGGGGCATGCGGGAGTTCGCCATCCTGGACGGGGACGGAAACCTTATACGGATCGGAGAACATTTATAAGATGCTGGCAAACGTATCCTATAACAACCCGGAAGTCTGCCTTAAAATAGACGCGCTTGTAGGCAAGCCTTTCACCCTTCGGGAACGCTGGAACATGGGGGGCATTGGCTCTCCGCGACTGGTTATCCGCGAAAGCAGTGCGGAGATCCGAAACCTGCTGCTGCTCGACAACAACCGCAATACCTGTAATATCGAACTCCGGCCGGGAGGCATTATCCTGGGCTTCCGATCCCTGTTGGAGAGCTTCGCCCTGATTGTCCCCTATTACAAATTGAGCATCCTCAAAGGCGACCTGGGAGTCTATACCATCCACAAGGACCAGTATTTTGTGCGGGTGGAGGCCGATACGCGCGCCGCACAGCAGTTCTTTGTGAAAATGCTGGGGCTCAAAGCCGTTTGGCAGGCCCCGGGCTCTGAAAAAAAAGGTGCCTGATGAATCTGGATAAGTACATTATACGTCTATGAAAATATTGCTCACCGGGGCAAACGGATACATCGGCATGCGACTGCTGCCCGCCTTGCTGGGGGCAGGGCATGAAGTAGTATGCGCCGTGCGCGACCGCAATCGGTTGTGGGTCGACTTAGAGGCCCGGAACCTCATAACGGTGGCCGAAGTGGATTTCCTGGAAGATCCCCAGCCCGGGTGTTTCTCAGACGACTTTGACGCCGCATACTTCCTGCTGCACTCCATGAGCAGCTCCACCCGTGATTTCCACCTGCGCGAGGCAAAAGTTGCCATGAATTTCAACCGGTATATGGAATGGGCCAGGCCCTCGCAGGTGATCTACCTGAGCGGCATTGTCAATGAAGATAAGCTCTCCCGGCACCTGCAATCGCGAAAGAATGTGGAGGACATCCTTACAAAGGGTCCCTTTAAGCTGACGGTTCTGAGGGCCGGCATCATTGTGGGCTCCGGGAGTTCCTCCTTCGAGATCATCCGCGACCTGTGTGAGAAACTGCCGGTAATGATAGCCCCGAAATGGGTGCTTACCCGAACCCAGCCCATAGGCATCCGGGACATTATCGCCTTCCTGACCGGAGTGCTGGGTCGCGAAGATACCTACGGACAGTCTTTCGACATCGGCGGGCCCGACGTACTCAACTATAAGGAAATGCTCCAGCGATATGCCCGCGTTCGGGGGTTTCGTAACTGGATCATCACGGTACCCGTTATGTCTCCCAGGCTTTCCTCCTACTGGCTCTATTTTGTCACCTCCACTTCCTACAAACTGGCCGTGAACCTGGTAGACAGCATGAAAACGGAAACGGTTGCCAGCGACAATCGGCTCGGACAAATGCTGGGGATCCAACCCCACTCCTACGAAGAAGCGATTGGCATGGCCTTCAAAATGATCGAACAGAATGCTGTGATAAGCAGCTGGAAAGACAGCATGGTGAGCGGCCGCTTCGACCAGAGCCTCGAAAAATATATACAGGTGCCCCGGTTCGGGGTACTTACCGATCACAAATCCATGCATATACACGACCGGGAAGCCGTGCTGCAAAAGATCTGGGAAATAGGTGGCGAAAAAGGTTGGTATTACGCAAGCTGGCTTTGGCAGGTCCGGGGCTTCTTAGACAAGCTGAACGGAGGGGTAGGCCTCCGCAGGGGCAGAACGCACCCCGACCGTATCTCCCCGGGGGATGCCCTGGATTTCTGGCGGGTATTGCTTGCCGACCGTGAGAAGGGGCGCCTGCTGCTCTTTGCCGAAATGCGCCTTCCCGGCGAAGCCTGGCTTGAATTTCGGATAGATGATAAAAACGTCCTCCACCAGACAGCCACTTTCCGGCCACGGGGAATCCTGGGCCGACTCTACTGGTACAGCATGCTCCCGTTCCATTATTTCATTTTCAGGGGTATGATCCACAGAATCGGGCGCACCGGAAACTGATCCTTTAATCCCGGTTCCCGGCCTCAGATCGCGGCAAAAACACCTCCGCCAGCATGCAGCGGGCGCTTCCTCCCCCGCAAGACTCGATGGTGTCGAGGGGGCTGGAGACGATGCGCGAGGTTTTCTCCAGGGCGGCCACCTGGGCCGGGGTAAGCGAATCGCGGGCCGCCTGGCTCATCACCAGCAGCCGCTGCCCGCCGCGCCCCAGCAATTGCAGCATATTTCCCGCAAAGCGGTGCATCTGGGCCTCCGTGATGGCAATAATCTCCTTGCCGTCCTGCCGGAGGTGGTCGACTACCTGTTTGCGCTCGTTTTTATCGTCGATGGCGTCCAGGCATATCACCGCAAAATCCTCGGCCAGGCACATCATCACGTTGGTGTGGTAGATGGGCATTCGCTTGCCGTCGACAGACTGGAAGGCCGTGAAGATCACCGGGGCCACGTCAAAATCCTCGCAGAATTCGATGAACAGGTCCTCGTCGGCCCGGGCCGACAGGGCGCAATAGGCCTTTTGGTGTACCCGGTCCATGAGGATGCTCCCGGTTCCCTCCAGGAACAGGTTGTCGGCTTCTGCCGCTGTATAGTCCATAATCTCGCTGATGGCAAAACCCTCGGCTTCCAGCAAGTCGAGCAGGTCTTCCCGGCGTTCGCGCCGGCGGTTTTCGGCGTACATGGGGTAGAGCACTACCGTGCCGTTTTCGTGGAAGGAGACCCAGTTGTTGGGGAAAATCGAATCCGGGGTATCGGTCTCGGGCCGGTCGTCGGCCACGATCACCGTAACGCCTGCTTCCCTGAGCCGGGCCACCAGGCCGTCGAATTCCTCCTGCGCCCGGCGGTTGATCTCCGAATTGCGCAGGTCCAGGTCTTCCTGGAAATAGTTGTTTACGGCCGTTTCCTCATTCATTCGGAAATGCACCGGACGTATCATCAGCACCGTATCTGTAATCTGCATACGAGAAAATAAATGTACTGGCAAAAGTAAGGAATTGCCCGTCTGCTACCGCCCTTTTATAACAAGCTGCCGGTGCAGATGGTTTTGGGATTCCCCTGATATCTTTACTCCCTGGCCAGCGGCAGGGTACTGCAGCGCAGCAGCCCCCCCTGCTTGCCGACCTCCCGATAGGAAATCTCCTCCACGGTGAGGCCCCGGTCCCGGAGCCAGCGATTGAGGCGCGTAAAGGTCCGTTCGGATACCACCACTTCGTGCGAAATGGAGAACACGTTCGAAAACATGCGGTACATCTCCTCCGTGTCGATCTCGAAGACGTTTTCAGGCCCGAAATAGTCGAGCAGCCAGCGGGCGTCGGCCGGGTTCAGAAAGCTCTCGCGGTGCAGGATGGCCAGGTCGCGCCCCACGGGCTGGAAGCAGCAGTCGAGGTGGAGGGCGTTGGCCCGGGCATCGGTATTGGATTTCCGCAGTTCAAAGGCTTTTACCGTACGCCCCGGGAAATGGCCCTGCAGGTATTCGACGGCCGCCCCGTTCGTGCGGGCCGTGATGTAAGCCGGATAATCGCTCCCCGTATAGGTGCCCACAAAGAGCAGATCTTTCCAGGGCATCACATCCCCTCCTTCCACATGGACTTCGGGAGGCGGAACGAGCAATTGCCCCTCTTCGATCTGGTCGAGCACATGTACGATGGCCTCGAACTCCCGTTCGCGCCGTGGCAAAATGTTGGCCTTGACCATTTTGTCGTCTACCACAAAGGCGATGTCGCGCGAAAAGATCTGGTTGCATGCGGCAATCACCTCGGGGCGGAACACCTGTACCCCGTATTTTTTGAGCACAGAGGCGAAGCCCTCCATCTCCCGTACCATGTCGGCCTCGGCCGGATAGGTGCCCGCCAGGATGTGTTCGAGCGACTTGGGGTCGTAAGCTTCTTCGGGCCCGGGAACCGGGCCGCTGTTTTCGGCCGTGCCCAACACCACGGCCTTCAGCCGGGCGGTCTCGTCGTGTATGTTCAGGTCAAGCATAGCATTCAGCAAATTTCAGGAACAAAAAAAGGGCACCCCGTACGGGATCCCCTTCGGCCGGCAGGATAGCTGCCTAGCGGTCTTTCAACGCCTTGAACGGGCGGTGGTTTTCCCCAATGTACACCTGTCTTGGCCTACCGATCGGCTCCCCTTTCAACCGCATTTCGCGGTACTGGGCAATCCAGCCGGGCAGTCGGCCCAGGGCGAACATCACGGTGAACATTTCAACCGGGATGCCCAGGGCGCGGTAGATAATGCCCGAGTAGAAGTCCACGTTCGGATAGAGTTTGCGCTCCACGAAATACGGGTCTTCGAGCGCTTCACGCTCCAGGCCCTTGGCGATATCGAGAATGGGGTCTTCCTTGCCCAGGGCAGACAGCACACTGTCGGCCGATTTCTTGATGATGCGGGCCCGGGGGTCAAAATTCTTGTAAACCCGGTGGCCAAAGCCCATCAGGCGGAAGGGGTCGTCTTTGTCTTTCGCCTTGCCCATGTATTTCTTGGTGTCCCCGTCGTCGGCGGCAATAGCCTCCAGCATCTCCAGCACGGCCTGGTTGGCACCCCCGTGCAACGGGCCCCAGAGGGCCGAAATCCCCGCCGAAATAGAGGCGAACAGGCCGGCATGGGAAGAGCCCACAATGCGGACCGTGGAGGTGGAGCAGTTCTGTTCGTGGTCGGCATGCAAAATCAGGAGCTTGTCGAGCGCCTCGATCTCTATGTCGTTCTTCTTGTATTCGCGATTGGGTTTTTTGAACATCATCTTGTGGATGTTCTCCACGTACCCCAGGCTGTCGTCCCCGTAGTCGAGGGGCAGGCCCGCCCGCTTGCGGTAGGTCCAGGCCACCAGTACCGGGAATTTGGCCAGCAGGCGCACAATGGCGTGGTACATGGCCTTCTCTGAAGAGACGTTTACAGACGACGGGTTAAAAGCGATCAGGGCGCTGGTAAGCGAAGAGATCACGCCCATGGGGTGGGCCGATTTCGGGAAGCCGTCGATGATCTTCTTCATCTCTTCGTCTACATGCGATTCGGCTTTGATGTCTTCGTGGAACTGGTGCAACTGCTCCTTATCGGGCAGCTCTCCAAAGATGAGCAGGTAAGCCACTTCCAGAAAATCGGCCTTTTCAGCAAGGTCTTCAATGGCATATCCGCGGTACCTGAGAATCCCCTTTTCCCCGTTCAGGAAGGTAATGGCGCTTTCACACGACCCCGTGTTCTTATAGCCCGGATCCAGGGTTATCATCCCCGTTGTGGCACGCAGGCTTTTGATGTCGATGGCCAATTCGTTTTCAGTCCCTTCCACGACCGGAAATTCGTAGGTTTTCCCGTCGTACGATATGCGAGCAAGTTCAGACATTGTATTTGTGAATTTTGAAATTGAAGTACTATAAAAGTACGAAAAACAGACGGTCTTAACAATTTGCCGGACGTGTTTTCTGCCCCCTTTTTCAGGTTTATCCGGCGGGGTTCAGAAGGTAGAGCCGGCGGTAATACTGATCCACCGATTTCTTCCAGGTAAACCGCATTTTCCCGGCCCGTTCGCGCATCTGCTGCCACTGCTCCGGCTCCTCAAAATAGAGCGTGACCGCCTGGTCGAACACCGCCTCGAGGTCGGCTATTTTCTCGGCGTAGGTGTCCCCCCCGAACAGGAACCCGGTCTGCATGTGAGCGATGGTATCTTTCAGCCCGCCCGTGGCATGCGCCAGTACCGGATTGCCGTTGCGCATGGAAAGCATCTGGCTGATGCCGCAGGGTTCGAACAGGCTGGGCATCAGGTAGAGGTCCGTTTCCAGATACATGGAATCGATCAGGTCTTCCGACTGCCCGTTGGTAAAAATGAAATTCGGGTGCTCGTAGCTCATGGCCCGGAAGAGGGCTTCGTATTCAGGCGCTCCCGTCCCGAGCAGCATAAAAACCCCATTGACCTCTTCCAGCCGCTGCAGCAGGTGCCGGAAGCAATCGGGGCTTTTTTTGAAAAAGTAGAATTTCTGCTCGGTGAGCCGGGCGACGCTCGAGCAGAGCATGGCCGGGGGGTTCTCCATAAGCCCCACCACCTTCTCGCCCGTATGTGCCAGGAAATCGGCCTTGTATTTTTTGGATTCCTCCTGCAACCAGCCGAAAAGGGCCCGCACCGTATTCCGGTAAATGGCTCCGCGGGTGGCCGTGCGTATATTTTCGTAATTGCAGCCGTTCAATATCCCGAACAGCCGTTTCTGGCGGTGGGCTGCTCCCAGGTCTCGCTCCAGCCCCTCGCCCCCTATGAATTCGGGCGGTTTGCTGGGTTTCATGATGTCCTTCATGTAGGCAGGGGAAACCGTATGCACCGCATCCGACAGGCGGATTCCCACCGCCATCAGGTTAATGCAATCGGTGTACCGGTAATCCATCAGGGGTTCCACCGGAAACTCGAGCTGGGGAAACCAGTTTTCCACCGAGGAGTAGTTGTCGGCCAGCGGGCGTATGCCCTGAATGGCCAGGTTGTGGATGGTGTAGACAAAACGGAGCTTCTGCAGGCCCTTGTAGCGCGGGTGGAATGCCCTCAGAAAGAGGAGCATGCTGCTGTGCCAGTCGTGGAGGTGCACTACATGAAGGGGGCCAAAAGCCTTTTGTATTACCCCCTCTGCGACCCCGGTGCAAAAGATGGTGAACTTGATGAAATCGGTATAAAAGGGCTCCTCCGGGTCGTTGTGGTAGATATGCGCAATATCGCCCGACTCGATCTCCGGGTGGTGAAGCAGGTAGTGGACGATGCCTTTGAACTCCTTTTTGGGCCGGGCCTCGTACAATTCCAGTTCATATACCTGACCGCGGAGGTCTACCTCCAGGGTGCGAACGAACGTACCGGTGGGGTGCAGCCGGCCGTAGGAAGGCGTAATCACGCAGGCCTGGTCGCCCCGGGCAGCAATCTGCCGGGGCACGTCGCGCACCACATCTCCCATGCCACCTGCCTTGCAGGCCGGAATGGCGTCGTTTTCGGCGGCTACGAAGAGGAAACGGTTCATCGGACGGGTCTGTGTTGCTTTCTGGCAAAGATACGTGAGAACAAAAAAAAAGGCCTCATCCGGGGAGGCCTTTTACAAGTATTTCTCAGGAAGGTCAGCGGCTCAGCTTAAAGGCTGCGGCCCCCGGAAAATAAGCTACCGCCCCGAGTTCCTCCTCGATGCGCAACAACTGGTTGTACTTGGCCATACGGTCGCTGCGGGAGGCCGAACCGGTTTTGATCTGCCCGGTATTCAGCGCCACGGCCAGGTCGGCGATGGTGTTGTCTTCGGTTTCGCCGCTGCGGTGCGACATCACCGAGGTATAGCCTGCGTCCTTGGCCATGTTAACGGCCGCAATGGTCTCGGTCAGGGTGCCGATCTGGTTAACCTTGATCAGGATGGAATTGGCAATGCCCTGCTCGATGCCCCGCGAGAGGCGCTCCACGTTGGTCACAAACAGGTCGTCCCCGACCAGCTGCACCCTGCCGCCCGTTTTCTCGGTGAGCAGCTTCCAGCCTTCCCAGTCGTTTTCGTCCATTCCGTCCTCTATGGAGATAATGGGGTATTTTTCGCACAGGGAGGCCAGGTACTCGGCCTGCTCCCGGGAACTCCGCACGGCCCCTTTGTCGCCTTCGAACTTGGTGTAGTCGTATTTGCCGTTCACGTAAAATTCCGAAGAAGCGCAGTCGAGGGCGATCATAACTTCCTCCCCCATTTTATACCCGGCCTTCTCCACGGCCTTGGCGATGGTTTCCAGCGCGTCTTCGGTGCCTTTGAGCGTGGGTGCGAAACCGCCTTCGTCGCCCACAGCCGTACTCAGGCCGCGGTCGTGCAACACCTTCTTCAGGTGGTGGAATATCTCGGTCCCCATCTGCATGGCCCTGGCAAAACTGGGCGCTTTTACAGGCATAACCATAAATTCCTGGAAGGCGATGGGGGCGTCGGAATGCGACCCGCCGTTGATGATATTCATCATGGGCACCGGGAGCGTATGGGCGCTAACCCCGCCTACATAGCGGTAAAGCGACTGGCCCAGTTCGTTGGCGGCTGCCTTGGCTACTGCCAGGGAAACGCCCAGGATGGCATTGGCCCCCAGACGGCCCTTGTTCGGGGTGCCGTCGAGGTCGATCATGGCCTGGTCTATCTTATTCTGCTCAAATACCAGCATGCCGCGAACCAACTCGGCTATTTCGGTATTTACGTTTTTCACGGCCTGGCCAACCCCTTTTCCCATATAGGCCTTGCCGCCGTCACGGAGTTCTACGGCCTCATGCTCGCCGGTGGAGGCCCCTGACGGGACCGCGGCACGGCCCAGCACGCCGTTTTCGGTCAGCACGTCCACCTCCACGGTGGGATTGCCACGGGAATCAAGGATCTGCCTCGCGTGTACGTCGATAATAATACTCATAGGTCTTGCTTTATTCGTTTCGGTTTCAGGCGTCAAAGATACGAAAGCTGCGCAGCCGCCGGTGTCTGGGGCAGCGGCATTTTGCGGAACATAACAATATCTTAAACCGCCGCGTCTTTTGTGGTGCTTTTGCGGATGTTTTCGAAGAACTGGTCGAAGAGGTATTCGGCGTCGTGCGGCCCCGGGCTGGCCTCCGGGTGGTACTGGACCGAGAACACGTTTTTGTCCTTCATCCGTATGCCGGCCACAGTCTGGTCGTTCAGGTGCAGGTGGGTGATCTCCAGGCCCGGGTGGGCTTCGGTCTCCTCCCGGTTAACCGCAAATCCGTGGTTCTGGGAGGTGATCTCTCCCTTGCCCGTCAGCAGGTTCATCACCGGGTGGTTAATGCCGCGGTGGCCATGGTGCATCTTGTAGGTGCTCACCCCGTTGGCCAGGGCAATCACCTGGTGCCCGAGGCATATCCCGAAGAGCGGCTTGCCCGACCCGATGATCTTGCGGGCCACTGCTATGGCCCCCTTCAGCGGTTCGGGGTCGCCCGGGCCATTCGAGATAAAATAGCCGTCGGGAGAAAAGGCCTCCATGGCTTCGTAAGACGTGTCGTGGGGAAACACCTGGATATAGGCGCCCCTTTTGGCCAGGTTCCGAAGAATGTTCTTCTTGATACCGATATCCAGGGCCGCAATGCGGAGCTCAGCCCCTGGATCACCCACAAAATAGGGTTCGGATGTGGAGACCTTGGAAGCCAGTTCCAGGCCCTCCATGCCGGGGACGGCCCTGAGTTCCTCTTTAAGGGCGTCCAGCTCGTCTACCCGGGTCGAGATCACGGCATTCATGGCCCCGTTGTCGCGGATGTAACTCACCAGGGCCCGGGTATCCACGTCTGAGATCGCAAACAGGCCGTTGGCCTCCAGGAATTCAAGCAGGCCGAAGTCGGCTTCGGGGCGGCTGTACTCGTAAGAGAAGTTCTTGCAGATCAGGCCGGCGATCTTAACACCGTCCGATTCCACCTCCTCGACGGTGGCCCCGTAATTGCCGATATGGGCATTGGTGGTTACCATGAGCTGCCCGTAATAGGAGGGGTCGGTAAATATCTCCTGGTAGCCCGTCATCCCGGTGTTGAAACACACTTCTCCGAAGGCGGTTCCCTCCTTGTCTCCGACGGCCTTCCCGTAGAATATGGTGCCGTCTGCCAATAAAATCAACGCTTTTCTTTTGGCCTGATACTTCATGAATACATGCTTGGTTTTAGGGTATGAAACAAAATAACATAAAAAAAAGGATAGCCGCCCGCGACTATCCTTCCCTTCTTGATAACTTTTAAAAACAACGCCTTACGCCTCCGCTTCATCGGCTTTGGTTTCGGAGTCCGACTGCGGTGCTTCCGGTGCCTTGGGGGCTTCTTCCTTTGGGGCTTCGGCCTTCGGGGCTTTGGCTTTGGGCTCAGCTTTGGCTTTGGTCTCGGCTTTGGCCGGGGCCTCAGCTTTTGCCTCGGTTGCCGGCACGGCCTCCTTGCCCTTCGAGCGACGGCTGCGGCGCGTGCTTTTCTTAGCCGGTTTCCCGGCATTGTACAGCTCGTTGAAATCGACCAGTTCGATCATGGCCATATCGGCATTGTCGCCTTGCCGGTTCCCCAGCTTGATGATGCGCGTGTAGCCGCCGGGGCGCTCGGCCACCTTTTCGGATACGGCGCTGAAAAGCTCGGTTACGGCCTGCTTGCTGCGCAGGTTGCTGAACACAACGCGGCGGTTGTGCGTGCCCTGCTCGGCAGACTGGTTGTTCTCGGCCTTGGATTTGGTGATCAGGGGCTCGATAAACTGCTTGAGCGCCTTGGCCTTGGCCACTGTGGTGTTGATGCGTTTGTGTTCTATCAGGGAACACGCCATATTGGCCAGCATGGCCTTTCGGTGTGCCGATTTTCTTCCCAGGTGATTGACTTTCTTTCCGTGTCTCATCGTTTCAATGCTTTAGCCGGTGCCTTCTGGCCCTTGCCGGCTTAATCTTTATCCAATTTATATTTTGACAGGTCCATGCCGAAGTTCAACCCTTTGTTGATGACCAGTTCCTCCAGTTCGGTCAGGGATTTCTTTCCGAAATTCCGGAACTTCATCAGATCGTTCTTGTTGAACGAAACCAGGTCTCCCAGGGTATCTACCTCTGCGGCTTTCAGGCAATTCAGGGCCCGTACCGAAAGGTCCATGTCGACCAGTTTGGTCTTGAGCAGCTGGCGCATGTGCAGCGACTCCTCGTCGTAGGTCTCTGTCTGGGCGATTTCGTCGGCCTCCAGGGTGATGCGCTCGTCGGAGAAGAGCATGAAATGGTGGATCAGCACCTTGGCAGCCTCGGTAAGGGCTTCCTTCGGGTGAATGGAACCGTCGGTGGCGATTTCGAAAACCAGCTTCTCGTAGTCGGTCTTCTGTTCTACCCGGTAGTTCTCGATGGCGTACTTCACGTTGCGGACCGGGGTAAAGATGGAATCGACCGCGATGCTCCCCAGGGGGGCATTCGACTTCTTGTTCTCCTCGGCCGGTACATACCCGCGTCCCTTCTCGATGATGATCTCCATGTTGATACTCACCTTGGGGTCCATGTTGCAGATTACCAGCTCGGGGTTCAGCACCTGGAACCCGGAAATGAACTTCTGGAAGTCCCCGGCAGTGAGCTGCTCCTTGCCGCTTACGGAAATGGAAACGGTCTCTTCGTTAACATCATCGATCTGCCGTTTGAAACGAACCTGTTTCAGGTTCAGGATCACTTCGGTCACATCCTCAACAACACCTTCCATAACCGAGAACTCGTGTTCTACCTTATCGATACGCACCGAGGTGATGGCGTACCCTTCCAGGGAAGCCAGCAACACTCTTCTCAGCGCATTCCCGACGGTAAGACCATAACCAGGCTCCAGGGGGCGGAATTCGAACTTCCCCTCGAAGTCTGTGGAGTCCACCATGATTACTTTGTCGGGCTTCTGAAAATTTAGTAATGCCATAATAGGATCTGTGTTGTGATTATTTAGAGTATAACTCGACGATCAGTTGTTCCTTGATGTTCTCAGGGATCTGAAGGCGCTCGGGCACAGCCACGAAGGTTCCCTCCTTCTTTTCTCCGTTCCAGCTGAGCCACTCATAGACATTGCTGTGGGCAGAAAGGGAATCTTCGATGCTCTGGAGAGATTTTGATTTTTCGCGCACGCCCACCACATCACCCGATTTCAGTGAGTAGGAAGGAATGTTTACCACTTCGCCGTTCACGGTGATGTGGCGGTGTGAAACCAGCTGGCGGGCCCCCCGGCGGGAGGGAGCAATGCCCATGCGGAAAACGACGTTGTCGAGCCGCGATTCGCAGAGCTGCAGCAATACTTCCCCGGTAACGCCCTTGCTCCGGTTCGCCTGGGCAAACAGGTTGCGGAACTGGCGCTCCAGGATGCCATAGGTGTACTTGGCCTTTTGCTTTTCCTGCAGCTGTACGGCGTATTCCGATTTTTTTCCGCGGCGACGGGCGTTGCCGTGTTGCCCCGGAGGGTAGTTCTTTTTCTCGAAAGACTTGTCGTCTCCGAAGATGGGTTCGCCGAATTTCCGGGCGATTTTGGTTTTTGGTCCTGTGTATCTAGCCATTTTCAGTTTATTGTGAGGGTGTGGTTATGAATTAAGGCATATCCTTCGATAACCGTACAGGCACCCCCGGTGAAAAATTAGTGTTTGTTTCCTGGGTTAAACTCTCCGTCTCTTGGGCGGACGGCAGCCGTTGTGCGGCAGCGGGGTCACATCGATGATCTCGGTAACCTCGATGCCGGAGTTGTGGATGGAGCGGATTGCGGACTCCCGTCCGTTCCCCGGTCCCTTCACGTACACCTTTACCTTGCGCAACCCAGCCTCGTGAGCCGTCTTGGCACATTCCTCAGCCGCGATCTGGGCGGCGTAAGGGGTGTTTTTCTTGGAACCGCGGAACCCCATCTTCCCGGCAGAGGCCCAGGAAATCACATCGCCCTTCTTGTTGGTCAGGGAAATGATGATGTTGTTGAAGGAAGCGCTGATATGGGCTTCCCCGGTGGACTCGATAGCCACCTTCCGCTTCTTGACCGTCTTGGTCGTCTTAGACCCTTTTGAACCTGTCTTTGCCATATTCTGATTTCTGTAAATCGCGGTCGGGGTTTGCTGCGTGCCTCACGGCCTGCTGCCCCCCGGTATCACGAATGATTACTTGGTCGCCTTTTTCTTGTTGGCTACGGTTTTACGTTTTCCTTTACGGGTGCGTGAATTGTTCTTGGTACGCTGTCCCCGGAGCGGCAGACCGGCCCGGTGGCGGATGCCCCGATAGCATCCGATATCCATCAGTCGCTTGATATTCAACTGGGTCTCCGAGCGCAGTTCCCCCTCGATGGTATACGAAGACACGGCCTCGCGGATACGCCCGATCTCGTCGTCGGTCCACTGCGAAACTTTGGTATCTGCATTCACCTGGGCTTTATCGAGGATTTCCTGAGCCCTGCTCTTACCGATTCCGAAAATATAGGTAAGGGCAATGACGCCTCTCTTCTGGTTGGGGATGTCTACCCCTGCGATTCTAGCCATAGTTACCCTTGTCTTTGTTTAAATCTAGGATTCTTTTTGTTGATCACGTACAGCCGTCCCTTGCGTCTCACGATCTTGCACTCGGCGCTGCGTTTCTTTATGGATGCTCTAATTTTCATCTCGTGCGTTTTCTCTTAGTATCTGTATGTTATTCGGGCCTTGCTCAGGTCGTACGGACTCATCTCGAGCTTTACCCGGTCGCCGGGAAGCAGTTTGATGTAGTGCATGCGCATTTTCCCTGAAATATGGGCCGTAACCACATGGCCGTTCTCCAATTCAACGCGGAACATGGCGTTGGATAGGGCCTCGATAATGGTCCCGTCCTGCGTTATTGAAGCTTGTTTGGCCATATTATGCTACTTTTCTGTTTTTACCCGTTTTCATCAAGCCGTCGTAATGGCGGTTGAGCAGGTAGGAATTCACCTGCTGCACCGTGTCGATGGCCACCCCTACCATAATGAGCAGGGAGGTGCCGCCGTAGAACAGGGCCCAGTTGGCCTGCATATCGAGCAATTTGATCACCACGGCCGGAAAAACCGCCAGCAATGCCAGGAATATGGAACCGGGCAGGGTAATCAGCGACATGATACGGTCGAGGAAATCGGCCGTTTCCTTGCCGGGCCGAATGCCGGGGATAAAGCCGCCGCTCCGTTTCAGGTCGTCGGCCATTTTATTGGTCGGCACGGTAATCGCGGTATAGAAATACGTAAAGATGATGATCAGCAGGCCGAACAGGATATTGTAGGCCAGGCCGAAAATGTCCTGGAACTGCACTTCCATCCACTGCCCCACTGCGGAGCTGTTGAAATAGCTGCCGATCAGGCCGGGCGCGAACATGATGGCCTGGGCGAAAATGATGGGCATTACCCCGGAGGCGTTCAGCTTCAGGGGAATGTATTGACGGGAGCCCATTATGTTTTTCTCATAGCCTCCTGAGGCGGTTCTCCGGGCGTACTGTACCGGGATGCGGCGGGTAGCCATTACCAGCAGCACGCTGGCCAGGATCACCACGAACCAGAGGATCAGCTCCACCAAAATAAGCATGGGGCCGCCGTTTCCGTTCAGGCGGGAAGCCCCTTCCTGAACAAAGGCCTGAGGCAGGTTGGCAATAATGCCGATCATGATAAGCAGGGAGATCCCGTTCCCGATTCCCTTATCGGTGATCCGCTCGCCCAGCCACATGGCAAAGACGCAGCCGGTTACCAGGATAATCACGGAGGGGGCCATGAAATTGAGCCCTTTTCCAAGCAAGAAAGCGCTGTCGGGCACGCCGAGAGCCCCGAGGCTGTAGAGGTAGGTAGGCGCCTGGATGATACAGATCCCGATGGTGAGCCAGCGGGTTATCTGGTTCTTGGTCTTGCGCCCGCTCTCCCCTTCTTTGTCGAGTTTCTGCAGGTA
>DATIPV010000188.1:0-2480 GCA_035471525.1 Robiginitalea sp. | reverse complement strand
TTGCCCCGAAATTTGGCAGTTTTAGCCTCCCGTTCGAATCCTGCCACCCCGACCGAGTAAAGCCAGACATGGAAATGTCTGGCTTTTGCATTATTGGGGCAACGCCCCCGGAACAGGATCGCGCCTCCGGGGCAATCGCGGATCAGTCGAGGTTATATCGCACCCCAAGGAACAGGCGCCTGCCCTGGTTGGGGGCATAGATATACGTCGGGTCGAAGGTAAGGGCATACGGGTTGTCGGGGGTGGCCACCGCATTGCCGTTTGAGTCGAATTGAACATTCCGGTCAAAAGGGTCTTCGGCCCGGGCGATGATAAAGGGGTTCCCCCGGTTGGGCGTCCAGTCCAGCAGGTTCTTGATGCCCCCGTAGAACTCGAAGTTGGCCAGGGCGGTGAATGTGAACTGGATATTCTGGATACTCCAGACGGGCGACTCGGGCATCCGGGGGTCGAGCCCGCCCAAAACGGGCAGGCGCATGGGGCCGTAGAGGCTGCCGGTGTAGTCTACCGAAAAGTGCCGGGCGTGGTTGCGGTACGAAAGCGACCAGGTGGCCGAATAGTTCTCCGTGAAGATCCGCTCGACCCGCTCCCCGTTCAGTTGCTGGGATACGTCCTGCATGGTTACCCCCAAAAGGGCCTTGAAATTGTAGAACACCGCATCCAGGTTTACGCTTACGCCTTTGCTGGTGGCCGAGCCCTCGAGGTTGCGGTAGAGGACCTGGTTCGGGTTGGTATCGTAGTCGGGCAGGATGGCATTGGTGAAATACGTATACCAGGCCGAGGCATCCACCCCGACCATCAGACCCGCACGGGTGTAGAACTTCCTAAGGTAATTCAGGTTGAGGTTGTATGATCGCTCGGGTTGCAGGTCTTCCTCTACGATTACTTCGCGCGAGCCGTCGAGGGCGGCGTGCTCCTCGGCGAACAGGTTCACCACCCGGAAGCCGGTCCCGGCATTGAACCGGATAATGTCGTTCTCCTCCGATGCGTATTTGTAAGCCAGGCGCGGGGTAACAATGGAGCCGTGGCGCCGGTCGTAATCGAATCGCGTGCCGAGCAGCAGCTTGTGGCGCTGGCCCAGGGAAATTTCGTCCTGCGCAAAAGCCGAGGGGATAAATACACGTTCGGCCCGATCGGTTACCGGGGTGTTGTCGTCGTAGTAATTCGTCCGCCCGGCAATGCCAAGGAGCCAGGAATGCCGGGGCGTGGCGAAGTCCCACGTAAGCTGGCCGAACCCGATCCGCTGCCGGGCCAGGTAGAACGAATCGCCATAAGCCGAATCCTGGTCGTGGTCGGAGAAGGAAAATTGGAACAGCAGGCTTTCGGGAAGGGGCAGCTGGTATTTGCCGATGAGTTCGTAGCGCGTGGTGTAGATGCTTTCCCCGTAGACTTCCGATCCGCCCCGGAATTCGGGGGTCCACTGCATTTCTCCGCCCCAGCGGTCTTCGTAGAAGAAACGGCCGGCTACCGAAAGAACGCGGTTTTCTGCCCGGTCGAAATCCCATTTCTGGAACAGGGAGATCCGGTTTTGCAGTGCCACGTCCGTAAAATTGTCGCGGTTGTCGTCGACCGGGTTCGAATAGTTGTAGTAATTCGCCCCGAAAAGGAGGCGGGCAGACCGGCCTAAAGCGGTCTTGAAGCCAAAATCGACATTCAGTTCCTCCCAGTCGGTCAGGTAGCTGTCGGCAAATACCAGGGGGGCATTTTCGGTCTTTTTTGTGATTACGTTGATCAGGCCCCCGACCGCCTCGCTCCCGTACAGGGAAGAGGCAGGCCCTTTCACGATCTCTACCTGCTCGATCAGAGAGGCGGGGATGCCCGTAAGCCCGTACACGGTGGACAGGCCGCTTACTATGGGCATGCCGTCGATCAGGACAAGGGTATAGGGACCTTCCAGGCCGTTTATGTGGATATCGCCCGTGTTGCAAACGCTGCAGTTGATCTGGGGACGCACCCCGTTTACGGTCTGCAGGGCCTCAAAGATGTTTGGTGTCGGGTTCTGCCTGAAGAAGGAAGTCGAGTACACCTCTACCGGAACCGGGCTCTCAAGGCGGCTCACCGATTTCAGGGTGCCGCTTACCACTACCTCGTCGAGGACTTCGGTCCCTTCCAGGCTTACGGGTACCTGCTGGTCGCTTCCGGACACTGAAACGGGCAACCGGAAGGTTTGGTAGCCCGTGTAGGAAGCCATAAGCAGGTAGGTGCCTTCGGGGATGCCTGCAATGACGTAATTTCCGTCTGCATCGCTCACCGCCCCGAAAGAGGTTCCTTTCAAATAGACGTTTACCAGGGGGAGGGCTCCGTCTTCGCCAGCTACCTTGCCGTAAATGCGGAAAGTCTGCTGCCCGTTGAGCAGGAAAGGTATCAGCAGGAATGGCAAAAGGGCCCGGTTCATCAGGAGGGTGTCGATTGTATGGACAAAGGTATAATTTTTAATGAGTCTAAATAATACGATCTGGCCTTCCCCTTCAGCAGGGCACCCG
>DATIPV010000187.1:0-9605 GCA_035471525.1 Robiginitalea sp. | reverse complement strand
TTTGCAATAGTTCCTCGGCACTATAGGGTTTCAGCACCACATCGTTGATACCGGCCCGTCTTACCTGTTCACTGTCTGCGGCTGTAAAATCGGCCGTTACCGCCACGATGGGGATCCTGGAGATGGCCGCTTCCCGATGGTTTCGAATCCGGATGCTGGCCTGGTAGCCGTCCATGCCCGGCATGCGCAGGTCCATCAGGATCAGGTCCGGTTTCTCCTGCGAAAGCAGGCCGATGCCGTATACGGCTTTTTCGCTGGTGAGCACCCTGCACCCCCATCCTTTCAGGCGGGTTGCCAGGAGCTTTTGATTCAGGAGGTTATCTTCGATTATCAGAATGGTTTTGCCGGAAAGCGGCCGATCCCGGAATTCCGTTGCCGGCTCTGAGGGTACGGAACCCTCTGCCAGGCGGAAAGGGATGCTGAATCGGAAGGCTGTGCCAACGCCTTCCTGGCTTTCGGCTGAAATACTGCCCCCCAGACGGTCCAGTGTTTTCTTGACGATGCTCAGTCCCAATCCGATTCCCTGAGGGTTTGCATGCGATCCGGTTCCCTGCCGGAACGCATCAAAGATGAACGGCAGCTCATCCGGGGCGATCCCGGGCCCCGTATCGCGGATGGCCCCGTGCAACAGGCAGCGGCCGGGTTGATTCTCAGGCCAGACCTGCAATTCGATCTGCCCCTCCCCGACAAATTTGATGGCATTCCCCAGCAGATTCATCAGGATCTGAGATAATTTGGAAGGGTCTCCCAACAGCAAAGACGGGGTCTGGGGGTCCAGGTCGATCTTGAAGGACACCCCTTTTGACACGATAAGGGTCCTGCATAAATAGCCTACCTGCTCGATGAGTTGTTTGGGGCTGAAGGCAATGCTGGCTACGGGTTCCTGCTCTGAATGGAACCTGGAGTACTCCAGCAGCTCCCCTACCAGCTGCAGCAGGGTCTCAGATGCCGTGTGAATGGCATTCACCTGTTCTGCCTGCTGTCCGCTGAGCGTACCCTGCCTGAGGAGTTGCGCCAATTCAGAAATGGCGTGCAGCGGTGTGCGCATCTCGTGCCCCACCGTTGCGAGAATTTTGTTTACGGCTTCCTCTTGAGTCTGGGTTTCGCGGCCCCCGGCCGCCTGGTCGTCAGGGCTGCCGGCCTGAAGTCTTCCGTCCGGCGCCCACAGCCTGGATTCGAGCCGGGACCGGAAATGGTTGAAGGAAGATTTGAGTACCTGAGCTTCCGCTACGGTAAGCTGTTCGAAGGAAAATCCCTCCAGGGCAATTTGCAGGTCGGCTATCTGGTCGAGAATCTCTCGGGAGCTGGTTGGCATAGACTGGGTTTCGGTTATTCGGGTAGGTTTTACCGTTTATTGGCTTAAAAATCCATATTTGGGCAGGGGCCGGCAATAATTTGTTCCCTATCTTTCCCAAACTGTTGTCAAACCCGAGTATTTGTAGGTAACTAGAACAGAATGAACAGATTTTACCGATCCCTGCCCCTGCTGTTGCTTTTCGCAGGTTGCGGGCCTTCCGGAAAGACCCCTGAAGCCGTCCTGGAAGAAACCGCCCGGGCCATTCATCAAAGCGTCATTACGATTGATACCCACGACGACATAAACGTCGGCAACTTCACAGACAGCGTTAACTACACGCAGGAGCTCGGCACCCAGGTTAACCTGCCGAAAATGGAAGCCGGAGGCCTTGATGTAGCCTGGTTGATCGTCTATACGGGTCAGGACTCCCTTACGCCCGGCGGTTACCAGCGCGCCGAAACCAATGCCCTTTCGAAGTTTGAGGCCATACATCGCCTCTGCGAGGAAATCGCCCCAGACCGGATTGGCCTGGCGCTCACTTCCGACGAGGTGCGCCGCGTGCATGAAGCCGGTAAGAAGGTGGCCATGATCGGCGTGGAAAACGCCTATCCCATGGGGGAAGACCTCTCTAATTTCGGGAAGTACCACGCACTGGGAGCCAGGTATGTATCCCTGGCGCATAACGGCCACAGCCAATTTTCCGACTCCAATACGGGGGAAGCCGATAGCCTCTGGCTGCACAATGGTTTAAGTGAATTAGGCAAGAAAGCTGTAAATGAAATGAATAGGCTTGGCATTATGATCGATATTTCACACCCCTCCAAGGAGGCGGTGATGCAGATGCTCGAGCTTTCAAAGGCGCCGTTATTAGCCTCGCATTCTTCGGCCCGCGCCCTTTGCAACCACAGCCGTAACCTCGATGACGAACAGCTTCTGGGTTTAAAGGAAAATGGAGGAGTTGTGCAGACGGTGGCCTTCCCGGCCTATCTCAACGCCGAAAAGAGCAAAGCCCGGGAGGCCTACATGCAGGAATTGCGGGCCCGTGTGGCCGATTCCCTGGGCATTGAATCGCAATTCCGGGAACTGAGCGGGCAGCAGCAGGAAGATCTTATGGACCGTTACCCCTCGATCAGGAAGCTGGCAGACGCGATGGCCGCGAACCGGCCCGATGCACCCCCGGCGGTGAACGTGGGCGATTTTGCAGACCATATCGACTATATGGTAGGCCTGATCGGGATAGACCATGTGGGCATCAGTTCCGATTTCGACGGAGGGGGCGGAATCGAAGGCTGGTCGGATGCCTCCGAGACCTTTAACGTAACCCTCGAACTGGTCAGGCGGGGGTATTCGGAAGAGGCTATCCGCAAACTCTGGGGAGGGAATCTGCTGCGGGTCCTGGACCAGGTACAGGAAGTAGCCCGCAACTGGCCTCAGGACTGATTTTCCCGCGCCAGGCAATCTGGCAGGCAGGCCGCACCCGGGGCGCCGTACCCATCCCGATGTTAACCCGGCGCCTGGCCCGCATGTTGCCACCCGACATAGCGGTTCCGCGAGGCTAAAGTTTTGCTAAAATCCATGGCGGTTCTCTGAGGAAGCCTTACTTTCAGTGTTGCTAATAAAGGATAGGAAAACAATGCCGACACTTGTCAAAATCCTGATCATCCTGACGCTGGCATTTCTGGAAACCTTCATCTGATCCGCTTTCAGAATGAACGTCGCCCGCTGCATTAATTCAAATATTTAAATACATACATTTAAATATTTGCAATTGAGCTTGTTAATACTGAATGTAATCTACCGGGCCACGTATACTGTCTTCTTGTTGACGAATTCACGGATCCCTTCCCGGGAAAGTTCGCGGCCGTAGCCCGATAGTTTCACGCCCCCAAACGGCAGCCGGGGGTCGCTTTTCACAAGCTCATTCACAAAAACAGCACCTTCGTCCAGCCGGGGAATTAGCCTGCGGGCCCTTTCCGGGGAGGCCGTGAACAGGGAAACCCCGAGGCCGAAATCGGAGCGGTTTACCAGTGCAACCGCCTCCTCTTCGGTTTTAAAGGTGCACACCGCCAGCAGGGGGCCAAAGGTTTCCTCGTCGAATGCGGGCATGCCCGGCTTTACCCCGGCGAGCACAGCAGGTTCGAAGTAGGCGCCCTGTCGCCTGCCCCCGCAGAGCAGGCGGGCACCCCGGGCCACGGAATCTTTCATTTGCCTTTCCAGGTCGATGGCCAGGTCTTCCCGGGCCAACACGCCAATATAGGTGTTGGGATCCTCAGGGTCGCCGCTGCGCAATGCGCCGACCTTTTTGAGCAATTCCTCCGTAAAGCCATCCGCGATGCTTTCCTGAAGCAGCAATCGCTTGCCGGCAATGCAGCTTTGCCCGGTGTTCTGAAAGCGCGCCTGGATACAGGTTTCAAGGGTGGGTTCTAGGGGCGCATCTTCGAAAACAACCAGGGCATTGCTGCCTCCCAGCTCCAGAACCGATTTTTTGATAAGGCTCCCGGCCCTGGATGCCACGGCAGCCCCGGCAGGGGTGCTCCCTGTAAGACTAACGGCCCGCACGGCCGGATGTTCCAGCACCTGGCCTACCTTCCCGCTGCCGATTCGCAAAAATTGGAAAACCCCTTCCGGATACCCTGCCTCCCGGAAAACATTTTCTATGAGTTCCCCGCATTTCCATACGTTCGAGGCATGTTTAAGCAGGGCGGTATTTCCCGCTGTGAGGGCCGGTGCGGCAAACCGGAATACCTGCCAGAACGGATAGTTCCAGGGCATAACCCCCAGCACGACTCCCATGGGATCGAACCGCACGTAACTCCTGGCGGCGTCTGTTTCAAAATGTTCCTCCCGCAGCAGACCGGGGGCCTCTTCGGCATAATAGTCGCAGAGCCAGGCGCATTTCTCGATTTCGGCATGCGCCTGGGCGATGGGCTTGCCCATTTCGAGGGTAATGGTATGCGCCCATTCCTTTTTCCGACTCCGAAGCACCGACCCCGCCCGGCCAAGAAGGCTGCAGCGCTCCTGCAGGGTCCGAGTTTTCCAGCTTGTAAACGCCTGGTCTGCCCGTTGCAAGGCGGCTTTCAATTCTTTTTCGGAAAGTTCGGGAAAGCCGTAAAGGTCTTTTCCGGTATACGGATTTATCGAGTTCACCATAGGCGGATAAGCGCTAAAGGTTCGTTTGGTTGTCCCCATAAAGATAACCCATCCCCTTCTAAAACCCAACCTGCCTGCCAGTGGCAGCAAGGGGTGCGCAGCCCTGTTCATAAAGAAGTTAAAAACTTCTGCACCCCGGAATCAGCCCCCTTTTTCAAATGGGTAATTTTAAATAAACCACTGCCATGAGCCCGCGATCCACCGATCTGCTCCGCATCAGGCCCCAGGGTATCGCTCCTGCACAGGAGCCCGGAATGTCCGGGGACCAGTGCTTCCAGAACCAGACGCTCCGCCCCGTCATCAAATTTCAGAACCCCCTTTTGCTGGCTGCTTTCCGGAATTACATCGAGAAGCACAAAGGGAGTTTTTACGACCTGGCCACCGAACGGAAACTGCGGTTTATCGAAAATGCCGTCCAGCGCGACATCAAATTCCGCAATTCCCTGAAGGGTATGGTTATCGGGCAGTTCACTCTGGATGAATACGAAACCTATATCCAGAATTCGTCGGCCCTGAACAAGCGCATGATGAATATGGTGATCGAGCGCCTCAAAGACCAGGTGCAGCTGCTCGATGCCCCTGCCCTAGTCCAGTAAAGAGCGTCCGTCCAGGTCGGTGGTCAGAATATCGCTCATCAGATCGAACCAGGGCCGTACGGCCCGGTACGCATTATTCACAACCTGCAGAAAGTCGGGCCCCGTTACCTCTCCCTCCGAAAATTCACGGGTAAAAATAAATTGCTTGTGCCGGATCAGGTCCAGGTTCGGGTGGTTTCGGTCAAACCCCTTGGGGGCGGTCAAAACGGCGTCCCCTTTTAACGGGCCCCAAACCTTTTTGAGGGCAGGATTTTCCAGGCAGTTTCGGAAAGCCCCGGCATCCCATTCCAATTCCCGGCGGATGCGGAGCAGATCGGGGGGCGAGGGTTGCCAGAACCCAACAGCTATAAACGACTCCCCGGGCCTGACACGGAGGTAATACCCCCCGCGCAAACGGGCCCCTGCCCGGCGGAACGAACCGGCAAAATGGGGATTATAGGGGGTTTTGTCAGGCGAAAAGCGCACGTCCCGGTAGATCCGGAAGAGTTTCATCCCTTCGATGTCGTCGTGGGAGCGCAGGGCATCAGCAACCCCGTTGAAGAAATTCTTGGCATTGGCCTGGGCCTTTTTAAACTCCGGTTTGTGCAACTCGAACCACTCCCGGGTGTTGTTGGCTTTCAGCGCTATTAAAAACCGGAGTGTTTCGGGCGTAATTTTTGCATTTTCCATACGACTGAATCGGACATCTTTACACGGATAGCTATTGCTGGCTCCGGCATCGGACATTGCTAAAGTTAAACAAAAACCAAAACGGCCCTTTAGATTATTAGTTACCTTTGAAAGGCGCATTACACAGTTATGGATAAAAATGAAATCGTACGAAAAATAGAGGCCCACAAAGACAATCCCTGTCTGAAATTCCGTCTGAAGGACCACACGGAACGCTTTACCGACCTGCTGTTCCTGACGCTTTTCGACCAGGAAACGGGCGTGGCCGAAAACCTGGAGCGTCTCGAGGCAGATTTTGACGAGCTGGCAGACCTGGCCTGCTGGAAGCCCGGCAGGCCCTGCCGGGCTATCTGGCACGAATACCTCCAGCAGCTGCCCGAAGTATTGCAGAAACTGAACCTGGATGCAAAGGCCATCTGGGAATGCGACCCCGCCTCTCTTTCGCTACAGGAAGTCTATATGGCCTACCCGGGCTTTTACGCCATTGCCATATACCGGCTCGCTCATGAGATGCACCGTACCGGTTTCCCGCTGGTGCCCCGCCTGATGACGGAATACGCCCACCGCCGCACCGGGGTGGACATCAACCCGGGCGCCCAGATCGGCAAGTCCTTCTTCATCGACCACGCCACCGGGGTGGTCATAGGCGAGACGGCCGTAATCAAGGATAACGTAAAAGTGTACCAGGGGGTAACCCTCGGGGCGCTGTATGTGGCCAAAGACCTGCAGCAGACCAAGCGGCACCCGACCATCGAAGACAACGTTACCATATATGCCAATGCCACGATACTGGGCGGCGATACGGTAGTTGGAGCGAATTCGATCATTGGCGGGAATGCCTGGCTTACCGAATCGGTACCCCCCAATTCCACCGTCTTTCACACGCCGGAAATCAAAATAAAAACCAAGGAGCATGCCCGATAGCATTCTGGACCTGGTTGGCAATACGCCACTGGTAAGGGCCCGGAACCTGGTTCCCAATTCCCGGGTGGCCCTGTACTTCAAATTGGAAGGTCAGAATCCGGGAGGCAGTGTAAAAGACCGCCCGGCCCTGAACATGATCCGCAGCGGCCTGGAGCGGGGCGAGATTACCAGGGAAAGCCGGCTGATCGAGGCAACCAGCGGGAACACCGGGATTGCCCTGGCCATGATCGCCAGCCTCTACGGCCTGGAAATGGAACTGGTTATGCCCGAAAACGCCACCCGGGAGCGGGTACAGACCATGCTGGCTTACGGCGCCCGGGTAACCCTTACCCCAGCCTCGGCTGGTATAGAAGGGGCCCGCGATTACGCCGACCGGATGGTCAGGGAAGCGGGGTATCTGATGCTCGACCAGTTTTCCAACCCCGACAACTGGCGGGCCCATTACAAAAGCACCGGGCCTGAAATCTGGGAAGACACAGGGGGGCGCATCACCCATTTTGTTTCTTCTATGGGCACAACAGGTACCATTATGGGTACGAGCACCTATTTGAAAGAACAGGCTCCGGAGGTACAGATCATCGGGGTACAGCCCGATTCAGAAGCCAGTATCCCGGGTATACGGAAATGGCCGGAAGCCTATTTGCCGCGCATTTACAACCCTCACAAGGTAGACCGGATTCTGGAGGTCTCAGAGGCGGAAGCCCGCCTGATGAGCCGGCGCCTGGCCGCTGAAGAAGGTATCTTTGCCGGCATGAGCAGCGGCGGGGCGGCCGCAGCAGCGGTTCGGCTGGCATCCGAACTCGATGCCGGGCTTATCGTATCCATCGTATGCGACCGGGGAGACCGCTACCTGTCTTCCGACCTGTTCGACGCGTAGTGCACGGGCACGCATCCCAAAGATGCGGATGCCATTGCCCTTTTGCCGCCATGCTCCCCCTACACCCGTTAAATTATCCAAGGTTAAAACCAGCGCTTTCTCTTGAAGTAGAAGATCAGTATCACAAAGATGGAAAGCATCAGGGCCAGAACCAGGAAATAGCCGTACTTCCACTGGAGTTCGGGCATGTAACTGAAGTTCATGCCGTAAATACCCGCGATAAAGGTGAGGGGTATGAAAATGGAAGCCATAATGGTGAGCACTTTCATAACCTCATTCATGCGGTTGCTCATGCTGCTCATATACATCTCCATGAGGCTGAATGCCATTTCCCGCTGGATATGCAGGGTTTCGTTGATTTCCAGGGAATGGTCGAGAACATCCCTCAGGAAAATCCGCGTGTCTTTGGAAATCAGATTGGACTCGGATTGGATCAACCGCCCGATCAATTCCTTTACCGGCCCCATCCAGGCCCGCAGGTTAATGATTTCCTTCCGCAATTGCTGAATCCTGTATGCCGTATGATGGGTGGGCTGGGCGTATATTTCCTCATCTATATGGTCGAGTCGCTCCTCCGTCTGTTCGAGTATCGTGAAATAGTGGTCGACCAGGGCGTCCAGCAGGGCGAAGAACAGATAATCGGCACCGCGGCTGCGGATCCGTCCCGACTTTTCGACGATTCGCTGCCTGACCCGGTCAAAGACATCCGCTTCGATTTCCTGGTAAACATACACACGGTCTGCGGTTAGCACCAGGGCTACATGCTCCTTTACAATTTGCAGGTCTGCATTCAGGTAGAGCATTTTGAATACCCCGAAGATGTAGTGGTCATATTCATCTATCTTGGGGCGCTGTTCGGTGTTCACTATATCCTCCACCACCAGGTTGTTCAGCTGGCTCACGGCACCCAGCCGGCTCATCAGCTGCTCGTCGCTCACTCCCACCACATTGATCCACTGGGTCAGGCCGGAGGACGCAGGTTTTTCCAGGTCTTCGGGCGTCGAGATCGTGACCCTCTCAAAAGTATTCTCATCGTATGTGATGCATTCGATGCTGGATGGGGTTCCTTCGCGGTTGCCCATATAGGTTACCGTTCCGGGGGCCGTACCCAGTTTGCGGTGTCGCTTCCTGGCTTTTTGTGATTTGGCTTTTTGCCGGGTGCCTGATTTCTTTGACATCGAGCAGAGGTTTTTCTAAAGATAGTAACTATTGCTTCTCTCCTGCAAATTCCGGCCGCTTCAGTGTCGCAGGCAGATTTTGGAAGCGCTCCCTTCTCCGGATATCAAACCTGAATGGGTCGGTCTCCGCAAGGCGGGTATCGATAAAATGCAACACTGGCAGCATCTTTCGAGCCAACAGCCCATTTTCACAACAGCTTTTCCGCCCTTTGCAACATTGCGGGCCATTCGTCGAATTCCCTGAAATAATAGCAGAGGCACCCCGTTCTAAAATGGATTTAAAAAGTTCCCTCATCAGTGAATAGTTTTCAGAATTCTGCCTCCCCCGGCAGGCTTGTATCCTGGAAGGTCTGCCGCAACCTGAGTATGGCGGTCCTGCCCGTGCTTATCGTGTTCAGCTTTTACGGCCTGTATTCTAATACATTTTATTGGTTAAAACTGGATAATTACATTTTCCCGCTGGTAACCATCCTGCATTTCCTGTTTCTGCACACGGTTCATCTTAAGTTGCGGGAGGAAGGGTTTGCCGATCCGAAGATGCGAAATATGGAATACGGCATGTACGGGGTTTTGTTCATCTACGGCTTTAAATGGATGGATACCCTATATGTGCTGATGAGTTACAACGACTACGATCAACAAATTATACCCGATACCTTCCTGCCGGTGGGCCTGTCCATCTTTCTCCTGCAGGGACTGCTGATCGCGCTCACCTTTGCCGCCTTCTACTACCGAAAATCCCTGGTGGGCTCTTATAACTTCGACAAGTTGCACGAAAATTTTGATTCCTGGCGCTAACCCGGGAAATCTTGTGTTGTGGCCAAAGCGGCCCCGGTTTTGCCGGGGCCGCTTTACTATTAGGTTGCGCGGGAAGCCCGGCTACAGCCCGCGGATGTAACTGCCGTACAGGTCTT
>DATIPV010000186.1:0-2928 GCA_035471525.1 Robiginitalea sp. | reverse complement strand
CCCCACCCTGATAAAGAACATTCGGATAGCGGAAGGCGCCGTGGAGCTCTACGACCGCTTTGTGACAGACGGCAAAATTGTAACCAACGGGATCAAGTTCGATTCGGGGGAAGCAACCCTGAAACCGGAATCGATGGGGGTGATAAACGAACTTGTAAAACTGATGAAGGAGCACCCGGAAGTTATGTTCAGCGTGGAAGGCCATACCGATAGCGACGGCGACGCCCAATTCAACCTGACCTTATCGGAACAACGGGCGGTAACGGTTTTGAATACCATGGTAGAGATGGGGATTGCTCCCGACCGACTGGTTTCGAAGGGTTTCGGGGAAGAAGTCCCGGTTGCCGACAACAGCAGCCCCGAGGGGAAGGCCAACAACCGACGGGTCGAATTTGTGAAACAGTGAGAACCGCCCCGAACGGGGTATTACCGGGCCTAATTCCCCCTCTGGGCGTTCAGAGGAATATCCCCGGGGCAAGGCAGGTTAACATTAGGGCGAAACTCAGGTAAAAGATCGTCAGCCACTTTCCGGCCCGGCCGTATTCCCGGGAGGAAAGCGACTTGTAGCGGCCCAGGTACCGGAATATCCGGCCCTTTATGAAAAATCCTTTTTTGAAAAGGGAAGCCTCTTCTCCCCGGGTCTTAAGATAGTCGATAATCCGGATGGAAGACCAGAGGTTGATCCAGAGCAGCAGCAGACAGAGGGGCCCGAAAAGCAGACGATAGGTTTCCACGGGCATCTATTTTAGGATGGAGACGTCGCCTATATGTTGCTGGCGGCGCTGCCGAAATGCGCCGGCATCGGCGCACTGTAAACCTACACGGTTAAAGGCAGTGATTATTTAGCAAAGGGCTCGCCCGCAGGGGGCAGGTTCCATCGGCTTTCCGGTGTGGCCGTTTGCCAAATAATCACTAATATTAAGCTATGCCTGACAGCAGTTTTGACGCCATCGTTATCGGCTCGGGGATCTCGGGGGGCTGGGCCGCCAAGGAATTGTGCGAGCAGGGCCTGAAGACCCTGGTGCTGGAGCGCGGCCGCAACATCGAACACCTGACCGATTACCCCACCTGGAACAAACACCCCTGGGAGTTTCCCCACGGGGGGCGCATGACGCGCGACTTCTACCAGGCCAACCCGCTCATCTCCAAAGCCGCGGGGTTCGGGGAAGACACCGCCCATTTTTTCATCGAAGACGCCGACCATCCCTACGTGCAACAGCGGCCCTTCGACTGGATACGCGGCTATCAGGTGGGCGGGAAATCGCTGACCTGGGGACGGGCCTGCCAACGGTGGAGCGACCACGAATTCAAGGCGCCCGATACATTCGGCTACGGCATTGCCTGGCCCATCGGGTATGCCGATATGGCCCCCTGGTATTCGCATGTGGAAAAATTCATTGGCGTTTGCGGCAATGCCGACGGCATTGAGGCCATGCCCGACGGGGAATTCCTCCCGCCCTTCGAACTGAACTGCGTGGAGCAGCACCTGAAGGGGGTATTGCTGGAGCAGTTCGACCGGCACCTGGTACAGGGGCGCTGGGCACAGTTAAGCGAGCCGGAGCCCATTCACCTGGAGCAGGGCCGCGGCAAATGCCAGTGCCGCAACCTCTGCATGCGGGGCTGCCCGTACGGTGGCTATTTCAGCTCGGTGACTTCGACCCTGCCCTGGGCCGCCAAAACCGGCAACCTGACCGTGCGGCCGCATTCGGTGGCGCATTCGGTGGTGTACGACCCCGAAACCGGGAAGGCGTCGGGGGTAAAGGTGATCGACGCCCAAACCCATGAGGAAATTATTTTCAGCGCCCGGGTCATTTTCCTGAACGCCTCGGCCCTGAATACCAACCTGATATTGCTGAATTCCAAATCGGAGCGCTTCCCCAACGGCCTGGGCAACGACAACGGCCTGCTGGGCACGCACATCGGCTTTCACCTGTACCGCGGGTATGCCAACGGGAAGATCGCCGGATACGAAGACAAATATGTGTACGGCCGGAACCCGGCCGAATGCATTATCGCCAATTACCGCAACCTGGGGAAACAGGACACCGATTTTTACGGCGGGTACACCATCTTTTCAGGGGGCTACCGGGTGCGCAAAGAAGCCGGGCCGGAAGACACGCCCCGCCTGGGCGCCGCCTTCAAAGACAAGCTCTCCGAGGCCGGCGACTGGCACATCTACATGTACATGCAGGGCGAAACCCTCCCCAAGGCCGGCAACCGCGTGTACCTGAGCCCCACCGAAACCGACCCCTACGGCATGCCGCTGCTGGTCACCGACGTGGGCTACGACGAGAACGACGAAAAAATGGTGGCCGATTTCCTGATCGAAAGCCGCCGGATGCTGGAAGCGGCCGGCTGTACCGACATCGAAACCGAAGACAACCAGCAGGCCCCGGGCCTCGACATCCACGAGATGGGCGGGGTGCGCATGGGCCGCGACCCGCAGACCTCCCTGCTGAACGGCCGCAACCAGCTGCACGGTTGCCCGAATGTGTTTGTTACCGACGGGGCCTGCATGACCAGCACCGGGAACCAGAGCCCCTCTATTTTATACATGGCCCTCACGGCCCGGGCGGCCACATACGCCGCCGAGCAACTGAAAAACGGACAAATCTGAAACCAAAGCATATGAGCAAGAAAGTAGGCATCGGCCTGATCGGGTCGCAATTTATAGCAACCATCCACGCAGAGGCCATCGCGCGGGTGGCAGACGCCCGACTGGTGGCGGTGATGAGCCCGACCCCCGGCAACGCGCGCGATTTCGCCAAAAAGCACAACATCCCGAACCATTTTACGAAACTGGAAGACCTGCTGGCCCTGGAGGAGGTCGACATGGTGGTGGTGGGGGCACCCAACAACCTGCACTGCGACATTACCTGCAAGGCCGCTGCGGCCGGCAAGCACGTGGTGGTCGAAAAGCCCTTCGCC
>DATIPV010000185.1:0-2420 GCA_035471525.1 Robiginitalea sp. | reverse complement strand
GGCTCCCTGGCCTTCCCCTTCATCTTCCTCTTCAGTAACCTCAATAACCGTACGGCTGGTTTTCACCTGTACAATTACGGTACTGTCGGGATGCAGAATGGTAAAGGCGTCGTTCTTGACGCTTTCCACAGAAATAAGGTCGCCGATTTTAAGCCCGGAAATGTCGATATCGAAGAAATCGGGCAGGTCTTCCGGCAGGGCGCGGATGGTGAGCTTCCGGTTGCGGAACAGCAGGCGGCCTCCGTTGCGCACCCCGGGGGCATTTCCGTTGAGACGCACAGGGATGGCCATGGTCACAGGCTTGTCGCTGAACAGCTGGTAGAAATCGACGTGCATAATGCTGTCAGATACCGGATGGAACTGAATGTCCTGCATTACCGCCTGGATGGTGTCGCCGTTTTCGAACTCAATTACCACGGTATGCGCATTGGGCGTATACACCAGGTCTTTGAACAACATTTCGTCTGCTGAAAAGTGCACTGGCGTTTCCCCTCCGTATACCACGCAAGGGATCTTTCCAGCATTACGTAGGGCCTTACTTGACTTCTTGCCCACGCTTTCTCTTTGGGATCCTTTGATTGTAATTGATTTCATTGTTGAGATTTGATATAACTATAAGATAAATTTCGATGAAATAGAGGTGTTGTGGTGCACGCGGTGCATAACGTCGGCAAAGAGCTCTGCACAGCTCACCACCTTCACCTTTTCGCTTTGCCGGCGAATCGGGATGGAATCGGTGACGATCAGTTCCTGCAGTCCCGATTTCTCAATTTTTTCATAGGCGTTGCCCGAAAGCAGCCCGTGGGTTGTAATGGCCCGGACGCTCACGGCACCCCGGTCCATCATCAGGTCTGCGGCCCGGGCCAGCGTACCGGCCGTGTCGACCATGTCGTCTACCAGCACCACATTTTTGTTGGCCACATCCCCGATCAGTTCCATGTGGGAAATCACATTGGCTTTGGCCCGCTGTTTATAGCAGATTACCACATCGCATTCCAGGGCCTTGGAATAGGCGTAGGCGCGTTTGGATCCGCCCATGTCGGGCGAGGCGATGGTCAGGTTGTCGAGGTTCAGCTTTTTCAGGTAGGGCAGGAACAGGGTAGAGGCATAAAGATGGTCTACCGGCTTCTCGAAAAAGCCCTGGATCTGGTCGGCGTGCAAATCCATGGTTATGATGCGCGTGGCACCGGCCGCTTCCAGCATCTTGGCGATAAGCTTGGCGGCGATAGGCACACGGGGCTTGTCTTTGCGGTCTTGCCGCGCCCAGCCGAAATAGGGGATCACTGCAGTGATATGACGGGCAGAGGCCCGTTTGGCCGCATCCAGCATCAGCAGCATTTCCATGAGGTTTTCCGATCCGGGATGGGTCGAGCCGATAACGAAGATGCGGGCCCCCCGGATAGACTCTTCGTAGGAAGGCTGGAATTCCCCGTCGCTGTAACGGGAGAACAATACATTCCCCAGTTCTGCTCCATAGGCCTCGGCGATCTTCTGGCCGAGTTCCTGGCTTTGGGTGCAGGCAAAAAGTTTGGGTTCTGGTACCGTGTATGACATGCGAGCAGCTTTTCTGGCCTAAGTCCCTCACTAGAAAGGAGGTGCAAATTTACACAATTATTTGAAGTGCTAAAGCATTAATCGGCCAATTTTGGCCCCCCGATCCAAATTATTTTTTAGCTTTGCAGACCCTTTGCTCCGGTGTCGTTCCCGATAGTTTTCGGGAGGCAGACGCGCTATTAGGAAGGCGAATGCCTCGGTGGCGGAATTGGTAGACGCGCTGGATTCAAAATCCAGTGGTAGCAATACCGTGTGGGTTCGATTCCCACCCGAGGTACGAATAAGCCGAAAAAAGGCGGAAGTACAAGCGAGCTTCAAAAAAAGAAGCTCGCTTCGTTTTTTTGAACGAGCGCCGTGCTTCTTTTTTCGGCTTTCAAAGCGAGCTCGCAGGGAAGCTTGCCGTAAGGCAAGCAGTCCCACCCGAGCGAGGTTTGCGAGAAGGCTACTTTCCGAATTTTGCAAGGATATCCGCGTTTTTATTTTGCGGTTCTCAAAGCGAGCTCGCAGGGAAGCTTGCCGTAAGGCAAGCAGTCCCACCGAGCGAGGTTTGCCAGAAGGCTACTTTCCGACCGGATTGACCCCGGTCATTGCTATCGGACTACTTCTGAAATACCTTTTTTTTGCTAAACGCTCTTATTCATTCTGGCCATGAAAAAAGGTATGCTTACTCTCGCGCTTATTTTTGCATCAACACTCCTCATAAGTAATTGTGGTAAGGACGATTGGATTGATTGCGACCTTTGTCCTTCCTCCAATCCATGGACAGTCGCGATTTCTTCAGTTGGTCACCCATGTTTTAAGACCGAAGATGAGTGCAAAGAATGGCAGACAAATAATTCGGAGGTCGCAGGGGGCTGCATGAGGTG
>DATIPV010000184.1:0-2404 GCA_035471525.1 Robiginitalea sp. | reverse complement strand
GGCGTGGATTGGCTCGAGGCCGGCACGCCCCTGATTTTGGCCGAAGGCCTGCACGGGGTGCGCAAGTTGCGGGAGGCCTTTCCCGGGGTGCCCATAGTGGCCGACCTGAAAACCATGGACGGCGGGTACCTGGAGGCCGAGATGATGGCCAAAGCAGGCGCCACCAACGTGGTGGTCATGGCCCGGGCGCATCCGGAGACCATCAAATGCGTGGTGCAGGCGGGGCGGGATTTCGGCGTTAAGGTGATGGGCGACAACCTGGGCTGCCCGGATATGGTGCGGGCCGCCAAAGAGCTGGAGGGGCTCGGCTGTGATTATATCGTCCACCATATCGGCTATGATGAACGACGGGGCATCGCCGCACGCGGCCTGCGCATGCCGAGCCCGCTGGACCAGCTTAAGGAAGTCGTGCAGTCGGTACACATCCCCGTGCAGGCCGTGGGCGGATTGTCCCTGGAGCAGGCCATCCAATGCCCTGCCTACGGGGCCCCCCTGGTGGTGTTGGGCGCCCCCCTGACCATTGATGCCGATGCCTTCAAAACAGCCGATGGCAACCTGGAGGAATCGCTGCGGATGATCTGCGCGGCCGTCCATGCCTACGGGGATGTTCCTACGATCAAATACGAGAAAGATGCCTGAAAAAATGATTGGGGTAGTGAATTATGCCCCCGAAAAAGGCTCGGTGGAGCTGCGGGAACTGGAGATCCCCTCCTTTGGCGATGACGATGTCTTGCTGCAGGTCGAAAACGTGGGCGTGTGCGGCAGTGACCTGCATCAATGGACGGCCGACCACAGCTGGCCGGTGAACTATCCGGTGGTGTTGGGCCACGAGTTTGGCGGGGTGATTGCAAAACGCGGCAAGAGCGTCAAAGACTGGAAGGAAGGGGATCGTGTGGTGAGTGAGACGGCCGCGATCATCAACCCCGACAGCCCCATGACCCGGGCCGGGTATTACAACCTGGATCCCGACCGGAAAGGGTTCGGTTACGGGGTAAACGGGGCCATGACGAAATTTGTGCGCGTGCCGGCCCGTTGCCTGCACCAGGTCCCCACCCATCTTTCCTTTGAACAGGCCTGCCTGACCGAACCCTGCTGCGTGGCCTACAATGCCGTGGCGGTCAATGGAAACATCAGGCCCGGAGACCGGGTGGTAGTTTTGGGGCCCGGTACCATCGGCATCTTATGCGCTGCCATTGCCAGATTATGCGGTGGGCAGGTCGCCATCGTCGGCCTGGAGTCTGACCGGTCCCGACTCCAGATCGCAAAGCAATATGGCTGCGAGGCGATTGTCGGGGATGCATTGGCATGGGCCAACGCCCGCGACGGCATGGGGGCCGAGGTAGTCATCGATGCGGCGGGCATCAGCCAGACCCTGCAAATCGCCCTGCAGCTGGTCAGGCCCAAAGGACAAATCATCAAAGTGGGCTGGGGACGCCAACCCCTGAATTTTTCACTCGATCCGCTGGTGCAGAAAAATGTGACCCTGCAGGGCAGCTTCAGCCACAACTGGCCGGTATGGGAACGGGTGATCGGCCTGCTGGCCTCCGGGCAATTGGATGTAAAACCCATCATTGGGGGGGTCTGGGGCCTGGAAGACTGGCACACCGCCTTTGAAAAAATGCACCGGGGCGAAATCGTGAAAAGCGTTCTAAAACCTGCCTGACATGCGGCTGAAAGACAAGGTGATCATCGTAACCGGCAGTACCACGGGCATTGGCAAGGCCATCGCCAAACGCTGCGTGGCCGAGGGCGCAAGGGTAATGATTCACGGGCTGGAAACAGATTGGGCCAATGAGGTACTGCGGGAAATCGGGCCGGAGAACGCCGCGGTTTATGTGGAAGACCTGTCTGTTGAAGGTGCCTGCTCCAGGCTGGTTGCCATGGCAGCACAGCAGTTCGGGAAAATCGACGCCCTGGTAAACAATGCGGCCAGCGTGGTTTCCTCCAATATCGACACCACAGATGTTGCCTTTTTGGAAAGCGTCTTTAGGGTGAATACGATAGCGCCCTTTTTGCTCATCAAGGAAGCGCTGCCCTATTTAACGGCTTCCAAAGGGTGCGTGCTGAACATAGGCTCGGTAAACGCCTACAGCGGCGAGCCCAACCTGCTGGCCTACAGCATGTCGAAAGGCGCCCTGATGACTATGTCCCGGAACCTGGGCGATACCCTGCACCGGGAAAACGGGGTGCGCGTGAACCAGATCAACCCCGGATGGGTATTGACCGAAACAGAGCGAAAAAGGAAACAGGAACACGGGCTGCCGGAAGACTGGTACAAAGACTTGCCCAGGGTGTATGCCCCGGCGGGCAGAATCTTGCGGCCCGAAGAAATAGCCGCAGCGGCCATCTACTGGCTGTCGGACGAGAGCGGCCCGGTCAGCGGGCAGGTCGTAGACCTGGAGCA
>DATIPV010000183.1:0-2791 GCA_035471525.1 Robiginitalea sp. | reverse complement strand
GGGTAAGGACGATGATGGCCGAGCTTCCGGCCGCCAGTCCATCGATCCCGTCGGTGAGGTTGGCCCCGTTGGAAACGGCCGTCACAATTATTATGACGATCGGGATAAACAGCAACCAGGCGTATTTTTCAGCCCCGGGCCCGATCCAGCTCACCCAGCGGCTGTAGTCGAGCTGGTTGTTCTTGAAGAACGGGACATTGGTCATCAGGGACTTGATCTCCTTGCCCTCTACTTCCTGCACCTCAAACTCCTGTGTAATGATGGTGTGGTTCGATTCTTTAACGGTCACTTCCGGGTGGAAGTACAGGGTGGCGCCCACGAGCAGCCCCAGGCCCACCTGCCCGATAACCTTGAAACGGCCCTTGAGGCCCTTCTTGTTCTTTTTGAAGATCTTGATGTAGTCGTCGATAAAGCCGATAATCCCCATCCAGAGCATGGTGAGGATAAGCAGGATCACATACACGTTGTCCAGGCGCGCGAAAAGAAGGGTCGGGATGAGGGTGGAACCGATAATGATGATGCCCCCCATGGTAGGCGTACCGGCCTTTTCCTGCTGCCCCTCAAGGCCCAGGTCGCGCACGTTTTCCCCGATCTGTCGGTTTTTGAGGAAGTTGATCACCCGTTTCCCGTAGACGGTGGCCAGAATCAGGGATAGCAATACCGCCATGGCCGCCCGGAAGGTCAGGAACTGAAAAAGGGTGGCTCCGGGCAGATGGTACTGCTGTTCCAGATATTCGAATAGATAGTACAACATAGGTTGTTCTGCTCTGCGCTTTGACGCGCGTTTCCGTCTTTAGTGGGCTCAGGCTCCTGCAGCCAGGCTCTCCAATTCGTTTCTGACCATCTTGAAATCGTCGAAATCCCGGCGGACCCCGGCGGTTTCCTGATAGGTTTCATGCCCCTTGCCCGCCACCAGGATAATATCTCCTTCCGCAGCCAGCCGGCATGCGGTGCGGATGGCCTCCTCGCGGTCCACAATGGAGAGCACCTTTCGGGCGTTCTGGGGCTCGACCCCTGCCTTCATCTCCTCGATGATGGCCTGGGGGGGCTCCGATCTGGGGTTATCTGAGGTGAAAATGGCCGTCTGGCTCATATCTGAAGCGATATGACCCATTACCGGACGCTTGGACTTGTCACGATCACCACCACACCCCACTACGGTGATGACGTTTTCATTTCCAGTCCTCAATGCATTGATAGTAACCAATACATTTTTTAAGGCGTCCGGCGTATGGGCATAATCAACAATTGCCGTTATGCGTTGTTTGGAGACGAAATACTGAAAGCGGCCGTCGACCGAATGCAGGCCGCTGAGCAATTTCAGGATCTCCAGGGGCTCCAGGCCCAGAAGGCTGGCCGTGGCGTATATGGCCAGTATATTGTATGCGTTGAACGTGCCGATCAGCTTGGTCCAGATCTCGTTGTCCTGGATCTTGAGCAGCTGCCCGTCCATCTGCTGTTCCAGCACCTGGGCCCGGAAGTCGGCATACGATTTCAGGGCATAGGTGTATTTCCGGGCTCGGGTATTCTGAATCATGAACAAGCCGTTCTTGTCGTCTGCGTTGATCAGGGCAAAGGCCGTGCGCGGCAGCCCGTCAAAAAGCAGCTTCTTGGCATTGCGGTACTCGGCAAAATCTTTGTGGTAATCGAGATGGTCGTGGGTCAGGTTTGTGAAAATGCCGCCCTCAAAGCGCAGCCCTGCCGTGCGCTGCTGCGCCAGGCCGTGCGAGCTCACCTCCATGAAGCAGAACTCCACTCCGGCCGCACTCATCTCGGCCAGGTATTTGTTGATGGTGAGCGCATCCGGGGTGGTATGACGGGTTTCGTACTCGGTATCGTCTACCAGGATGCGTATGGTGGAGAGCAGCCCCACCTTGTAGCCGGCCTTCTTGAAAAGCTGATAGAGCAGCGTGCTCACGGTGGTTTTCCCATTGGTGCCGGTTACCCCCACCAGCTTCAGGTTTACCGACGGGTTCCCGTAATAGTTAGCTGCCATCACGGCCAGGGCCTGCTGGCTGTCGGGCACTTCCGCATAGGTAACCCCGTCTTCGAGTTGATCGGGAAGTTCCTCGCAGATTACGGCCCGGGCGCCGGCCTTTACGGCCTTCCCGATAAAGGCATGCCCGTCTGAGGCAGTCCCGCGGATCGCCACGAAGGCGTCGGTGCGGCCCACCTCGCGCGAATCGAAGCGGACAGACCCGATCTCTGCAGCGGTACTGCCGCTTACAGCTTTCAGGGACACCCCGTATAAAAGATCCTTGAGCAGCTTCATGAGAGTTCCAGGACAATGCGTTTGACTTCCTTGATGCGGGTGCCCTTGGAAACGGACTGGCGGCGCACCTTGCCGTTGCCGCGCACTTCCACTTTCACTCCGAGATTTTCCAGAATGGAAACGGCATCCATACCGCTCATACCCCGCAGGTCCGGAAGGGTCTCCGGGGTCTTACGGGCGGTTTCGTAATACGCTTCGTACGCCTTGTCGAGGGGTGTGAGCTCGATGTTGATCCCGGCCAGCCGCTCTTCGAGCGGTCGGTTGGCGATCACCTTCTGGGCAACCGATTTAAACACGGGGCCCGAAACGTCGGCGCCGTAATAGCCCACGCTCTTGTCGGGCTCGTGTATAACCACAATGCAGGAATACTCCGGGTTATCGGCCGGGAAATACCCGGCGAAAGTAGAGATGTAGGCGAGTTTTTCAGGGTCTTTGACCGCGTAGTTTTTCTGGGCTGTCCCGGTCTTTCCGGCCAGGGCCAGGTAGGGTGAATCGAGGCGGTGGCCGGTGCCGTGTTGC
>DATIPV010000182.1:0-2810 GCA_035471525.1 Robiginitalea sp. | reverse complement strand
AGGTCGCGCGCCTTGATTCCCATAGCCGTGAGCATGCAATTGGCCAGGCCGGTTGCCACTGTATCGGTGGGGCTGAAGGCTTCTCCCTTGCCGTGATTGTCGGTGGGGGCGTCGGTAATATAGGTGTGGCCCGAACGGAGGTGCGTGCACTCCGTGCGCAACTCACCCAGGTATACTACTTTGGAAGTCATGGTCCTTCTATTTCTACGATTCTCAGCCCGTCGTACATCAAAATGTAGGAGGCCGTGTTGAAGTAGCCCGCCTCGAGCTCCTTGATATAATCAAAGGTGTTCCCCGAATAGCGGGTGGGGCCCAGCTGGTCGGCGGCGTCAAAGAGGTCGGGCTTGTAGGCCAGCCTCAGCAGCAGGTCCATTCCCAGGTCGAAGCCGCGCACGGCATACCGGTCTGGCTCCCCGCCGAAGCGGTCCCGGTAGCGTTCGGTAAAGGAGGAATCGGGGGCATCGCGGTAGACAGAGGGAAAAGTGAAACGGAGCTTGGAAAGGTGAACAGCCGAAATGACCTCATTCTCGAAGGCCTTCCCCTTATTGGTGGTGAACATGCGAACCCGGGTGGTGTCGGAATTGACCGAATTCAGGATGGAGCTCATGCTGGAGGCAATCTTGAAGTTGTCGGTCTCCACGAAAAACCAGTTCTCCCGGTCTTGGGAAAGCACGGCCTGCAGCGCCTCCATATCCAGGAAAATATTTTTTTCCTCCTCTTTCAGCTCAATGGGGCGGGTTGCCGGAAAAGCCTGCAGGATGGCCGCCTTGGCGTCCTGATTCTCGCGGTCCGAGATAATGAACAGGCTCTGGTCGGTCACCGTTTTCTGCATATACTGGAGCATGTGCTGCCGCATGCGGGCCTCGTCGGTATAGGTGTAGAACACATTCTGCTGCGGGAGCTTTTCCGGCATGGGTACGGGGGAGATAACCGGCAGATCATGTTCCGCCGCCCGGGCGGCCACTTCCTGCATGGATCGGGGATCCAGCGGGCCGACTATGGCATGGAGGCTGGAGAGATCCTGCTGCAGGAGCAGGTTCCTGACGCGCTCGGGGTTCAGTTGGGTATCGAAGGTGCGCACCTCTGCGGAAATACCCATGTCTGCAATGGAATCCAGGGCCACCAACAGGCCCGAATAGAGCCCCAGGCTATACTTCAGGGCGTTGTTCTTATCGATGCGATCGAGCGTCCCGGCTTCGTCCTGCAGGTCGAGGCGGTCGAGGCGGAAGGGGAACAATACCATCAGGCGGGGGATGTTGCGCCGGTCGATGCTGTCTCTCAGGTCGAACCGATCCAGCACCAGGGCATTCTTGACCGGGAGCCCCACCGCTTTTTGCCGGGGTATTTTGAGGACCATCCCCGCCCGCAGACCGAGGGCCAGGTCCGGATTCAGCTCGCGGAGCTCAGACCAACCGACCCCCAGCTTCCGGGTAAGCGAATACTCGGTCTGCCCGGGCTTTACCTCGTAAAACACAAAGTTGGACGTATTTACCGCTATGCTGTCTGGCTTCCGTTCAGGCAGGCGAAGCACCATGCCTTCCTGCAGGTTGCCCCGTTCCATAATCTCGGGGTTGAGCCGGATGATCTCCTCGCGGGTAATCCCGTATTCCTGGCTCAGGCCGAACAGCGTTTTTTTGGGAGGGACCGTATAGGACCGATAGCGCTGGGTTTGCCCGGGTTTCAGGTCGCTCTGGGCCGGCCTGGGAAGGCGCAGCTCCTCTCCCACTGCCAGGTAGCTGGTGCTTTGGGGGAGGTCGGGGTTCAGGGCCAGCAGGCTGTCCATGGAAATGCCGAATTTGCTGGCAATGCTCCAGCGGGTCTCCTTGGGCTGAACCGTGTAGGTGATCCACTGGCTTTCTATGGCCTCTTCGGGGACATGGCCCGGCGGGTATTGCGGAATGCGGAGCACCATCCCCTTCTGCAGGGCGCTGGAATAGAGATCGGGGTTAAAGCGCTTGAGGTCTCGCTCGGTGATGTCGTATTTACGGGTGATGCTGAACAGGGTTTCCTTCCGCTTGACCTTATGGCTGCGGAAACCCACCGGTTTTATAAGGCCTGCTGTATCCTGGGCGGCCACAGGGCGGGCTTCAGGGGCGGGAATGACCAGGATGGTATTGGGCCGCAGGGAAGTGCCGTCGCCGATCTCCTTATTGTGCCGGAGCAGGGCCTCGGTGGTTACCTGATACTGCCGGGCGATGGCATAGAGGGTTTCCCCCTGCCGCACGGCATGGGTACGGAACTGCTGGGCTGCTGCCCCGATTCCGAACAACAGCACCACCACCAGCAGGGCGGTGGTCCGGCAGGTTCGTGTCAAGTTCATGTTATTCCCATTCTATGGTAGCCGGAGGTTTGGAACTGATGTCGTACACCACCCGATTCACTCCGGGCACCTTGTTGATAATGTCGTTAGAGGTCTTCTGCAGAAACTCGTACGGGAGGTTCACCCAGTCGGCGGTCATGCCGTCCGTGCTTTCCACGGCCCTTAAAGCTACGCATTTTTCGTAAGTCCGCTCGTCGCCCATCACCCCCACACTGTGCACCGGCAGCAAAATGGCACCTGCCTGCCAGATCTGGTCGTACAGGCCCCACTGGCGCAGGCCACTGATAAAAACGTGGTCGACTTCCTGGAGGATGGCTACCTTTTCCCGGGTAATGTCTCCCAATATGCGTATGGCGAGCCCCGGCCCCGGGAAGGGGTGCCGGCCCAGCCGTTCGTCGGGGATCCCCAGGCTGGCGCCCACGCGGCGCACCTCATCCTTGAATAACATTTTCAGCGGCTCCACTACCTTCAGTTTCATATAGTCGGGCAG
>DATIPV010000181.1:0-3490 GCA_035471525.1 Robiginitalea sp. | reverse complement strand
CGTTATGGAAGCGGTTGTCAGGGAGCTTTACCCCTCCTCAAATACCAAAACCGGGGCCTGATGCTGCTGAGGGGACAATTCCATACCACCTACTGTACCAATGTGCACCCGGGGGCCAACTGGGAAACCACCTTCCGGGCCCTGGAAACCCACCTCGACACGATCCGGGCCTCTGTCGACCCCGCCGGGCCATTCGGACTGGGCCTTCGGCTCTCAGACCAGGCGAGCCGCGAGCTGGGCCTGGGCGACCGGTTCGAGGAGTTCCGCGACTGGCTGGAGGCGCACCACACCTACGTCTTTACCATGAACGGCTTCCCTTTTGGCAATTTCCACGGGCAGCGCGTCAAGGACCAGGTACACCAGCCCGACTGGACCACCGAACCCCGTCTGGAATACACCCTGCGCTTGTTCAGGCAGCTCGAAAACCTGCTGCCGCCGGGCCTGGAAGGCGGTATTTCCACTTCGCCTGTGAGTTACAGGCACTGGCATCCCGAGGGGCCCGCCCGGGACGCCGTGCTCCGCAAGGGCGCCCGCGCAATGGCCGAAATCGCCCTGGAGCTGGCGGGCATTGAAGCGCGCTCGGGCAAATACCTCCACCTCGACATCGAACCGGAACCGGACGGACTGCTGGAAAACTCGGCCGATGTGATCCGGTATTTCGGGGAATTTCTCATGCCGCAGGGCGTACCGCTTCTGAGCGACCGGCTGGGGGTGGATCCGGCAACAGCCCGGACACTCCTGCTCCGCCACCTGACCCTCTGTTACGATATCTGCCACTTCGCCCTGGCTTTTGAAACCCCGGCCGAGGTATTCCCGCGCCTGGAGGCAGCCGGGATCCGCACCGGCAAGATCCAGGTGAGCGCCGCGCTGCGCATCAGGCCGCAAAACGGGGATCGCGAGGGGGTGCTGCGGGCGCTGAGGGCCTTTGACGAACCGGTTTACCTGCACCAGGTTACGGCCCGTGGCCAGGAGGGGGTCCATACCTGGCCCGACCTGCCCGACCTCTTGAAAGACCCCGGCCCTTTCGAGGAATTGCGGGCCCACTTCCATGTGCCCATCTTTACGGAGCGTTACGGGCTGCTCGAAGCCACCCAGCGGGAGATCCTGGAGGTCCTGGACTATGTAAAACAAAAGCCGGTCTGCAGCCACCTGGAAGTGGAAACCTACACCTGGGAGGTACTGCCCCCGGGGTTGAAGGAGGCATTGCCGGCTTCTATCAGCCGGGAACTGAGCTGGCTTCAAAGGCACCTGGAATCATGAACAAAACAGCAGTAATCAACATTGTGGGTCTCACGCGCCGCCTTATCGGCGCCCATACCCCGCGCATCCGCGCCTTTGCGCAGGCGGGCAGCCTGCGCGACATCCGCCCGCAGCTTCCTGCCGTTACCTGTTCGGCCCAGGCCACTTACCTTACCGGGCAGGCCCCGTCGGGTCACGGCATCGTGGGCAATGGCTGGTATTTCAGGGACGAATGCGAGGTCAAGTTCTGGAGGCAGTCTAACCGGCTGGTCGGAGCCCCCAAGATCTGGGAGCTATTGAAGGCGGAGGATCCGGGCGTTACCTGTGCCAACCTGTTCTGGTGGTACAACATGTATTCCAGCGTCGATTTCAGCCTGACCCCGAGGCCCAACTACCTGGCAGACGGCCGGAAAATACCCGATGTGTACAGCCATCCCCCTGCGTTGCGCGACCAGCTCCAGAAAGAGCTGGGCCCTTTTCCGCTTTTCCGTTTCTGGGGCCCCAAGGCAGACATTCGTTCCAGCCGCTGGATTGCCGAGGCGGCCATGCGCACCGACCGGCTTCACGACCCGACCCTCAGCCTGATCTACCTTCCGCATCTCGATTACAACCTGCAGCGCCACGGCCTCGATTTCGAAAAGATCGGAGGCGATCTGGCAGAGATCGACCAGGTCGTCGGCCAGCTCATCGATTACTACCGGGAGCGGAATGCCCGCATTGTGCTCCTGTCGGAATACGGGATTACGGACGTCTGCAGGCCCGTACACCTGAACCGGGTGCTGCGCGCCCGGGGACTGGTGGCTCTCCGGGTGGAACGCGGTTTGGAACTGCTCGATGCCGGGGCCAGCGAGGCCTTTGCCGTGGCCGACCACCAGGTGGCCCATGTCTACGTAAAGGACTCCGCCCGAATAGCCGAGGTGCGGGCCATCCTGGAAGGAGTTCCCGGGGTGGAGCGCGTACTGGGGGAAGAGGAGCTCATAGGAGCCGGCCTGTCGCATCCGAGAAGCGGCGACCTGTTTGCCGTGGCCACGCCGGATTCGTGGTTTACCTATTATTATTGGGAAGACGATGCCCGGGCGCCCGATTTCGCCCGTCTGGTGGATATCCACAAGAAACCCGGATACGACCCCGTAGAGCTGTTTACAGACCCCTCTGACCCGCTCGTAATGCCCCGCATCCTGTGGAAGCTGCTCAAGAAAAAACTGGGCTTTCGCACCCTGATGGACGTGATACCCCTGCGGGCCGAGCTGGTGAAGGGCTCTCACGGTCGCCTGCCCGAAGATCGACAGGATTATCCTATCTTTATAAGTGACAACCCGGCCCTGGAAAGCGGGGGGGTCCTCGAAGCCACTGAGGTATGCGGGGAACTCATAAGCGTGCTGAAAGGCCGGTAAACAACCAAACCATGGATCGATTTTGCAAAGTATTCGCCTTTTTGATGACCGCCCTCTTCCTTTGGGCGGCCTATGTGCAACTGAACGACCCTGATCCGGGGATCTGGATACCCATCTACGGGGTAGCGGCAGTCGGCTCGCTTTTGTTCGCCTTTGGGAAGCTCAAATCGTGGGTGGCCCTCTTGCTGGCCATAGCTTTTGTGGTGGGAGCCTTTCTGTATTGGCCGGAATCTTTTGAGGGTGTCAGTCTGGGAGAAAGCGGGATGGCCAACATAAATATCGAGCGCGGGCGCGAGTCGCTGGGGATGGCCATTACCGCCCTGATCTTCTTTTTCTACAGCTGGCGGGCGACAGGCCGGCGGATCTCATAATTCCAGGTCGAAGGTTTTCCGCAGAATTTCGATGGCCGGGTTCTTCTCCCGCAGCTTTTCGTATTTCTCCTGGGGGGTAAAGGCATACTGCCGGGCAGTTTCCTCGTTCACGGTAATTTTGAGCTGAATGTCGTGGTTGCGCAGCTTTTCGCGCAGGTACTCCATCAGTTCCCCCTGGTCGCGTTCCACCTCTTTCTTCATGGTGCTGTTGGGCAGTTCTATCCAGAGGGTGTGGTCGCCTATCAGCTTTGGCATATCGGCGGAGAGGTTGGAGGCCAGTATCTTTTTCCCCTTTTTCTCGATCCGTTCCGTATAGGTTTTCCAGTGCAGCTGCAGCGTGGCTTCGTCAAAGGCTTCCCGGGGCTGGTCATCCGCATCGGGATCGCCTCCGGTTTTATGGGCCAGAAATTCTTTTTTGGCGCGGATACTGGAGAGTGAAAGACCTGAAACATTAGCTCCCGCGGGTTTCCGGATGCTGATTTCCTG
>DATIPV010000180.1:0-5223 GCA_035471525.1 Robiginitalea sp. | reverse complement strand
TGTAACTTTTCGGCCTTTGTCGCTACCTATAGAATGATCCTTCGTATCTTCCGTAGAAATCAAAAACCTTAGCCATGGGACTTATTTTATTCTGGATTCCGATCGCGATCCTCGGACTGCTAATCCTATTCAGTTCTTTCTTTGTCGTCAAGCAGCAAACCGCCGTGGTTTTAGAGCGCTTCGGGCGCTTTCTGAGCATCCGGAATTCGGGCCTGCAAATGAAAATTCCGCTGGTCGACCGCATTTCGGGCCGGCTCAGCCTGAAAATCCAGCAACTAGACGTTATCGTAGAGACCAAGACCCTCGACGATGTGTTCGTGAAGTTAAAAGTGTCGGTACAATATGTGGTTATCAGGGAAAAGGTCTACGAGGCGTTCTATAAACTGGAGTATCCTCACGAACAAATTACTTCGTACGTTTTTGACGTGGTGCGGGCCGAAGTCCCCAAAATGAAATTGGATGACGTGTTCGTCAAAAAAGACGATATCGCCATCGCGGTAAAGGCAGAATTGCAGGATGCCATGCTCGACTATGGGTACGACATCATTAAAACCCTGGTCACCGACATCGACCCCGACGCACAGGTGAAGGCGGCCATGAACCGGATCAATGCGGCGGAACGGGAAAAGATAGCCGCCCAGTTCGAAGGGGATGCCGCCCGTATCCTGATCGTTGAGAAGGCCAAGGCAGAGGCCGAGAGCAAGCGCCTGCAGGGGCAGGGGATCGCCGACCAGCGCCGGGAGATCGCCCGGGGCCTTGAAGAATCGGTGGAGGTACTCAACAAGGTGGGCATCAATTCGCAGGAAGCCTCGGCCTTGATCGTGGTTACCCAGCACTACGACACGCTGCAGGCTATCGGGGAGGAAACCAACACCAATTTGATCCTGCTGCCAAATTCGCCCCAGGCCGGCAGCGACATGCTCAACAACATGGTGGCTTCTTTTACAGCCAGTAACCAGATTGGCGAGGCCATGAAGAAACAGAACAGGAAATCGGGCGAATAGTTCCCCGACAAATTGACGGCGCACCCCTGAATTTCTTTCGGGGGTTTTTTTGTGCCTTACGGTTTCCCGGGGGCATCGTTTCGGGCGGGGGGTTTGTTCACGGGCCCGGGAGGCGGGGCCTGCGGGTCCCGTCGACGCGAAAAGGCTTTAGAAGAGCGGCTGCGGCACTATCTCGGAGGCCGGCAAGCCTGGCGGCGCCGATTAAACGATCGTGCCGGAAAAGGCCCCGAAAAAAGGGTTGTGTTATAGAATATTTCGATCGGTATCGTTGCGTCGATAGGCGCCCGTTATTCGCCCTGTTGCTCCACCTTTGCCCAGGTATCGCGCAGCGGAACGGTCCGGTTGAAAACCAGGTTCCCGGAAGTAGAATCGGGGTCTACGCAAAAATATCCGAGGCGCTGAAACTGAAATTGTTCCCCCACATGTGCTTCCCCCAATCCGGGTTCCATAAATGCCTTTACGGTTTGAAGCGAGTCGGGATTGATAAATTCCAAAAAATCCCGGTCCTTATGCTGATCGGGTACCGGGTCTGTAAACAGCCGGTCGTACAGGCGAACCTCCGCCTCCAGCGCGTGTGAGGCCGAAACCCAGTGCAGGGTGCCCTTTACTTTTTTAAGGCTTTCCTCGGTGCCCGATCCGCTGCGGCTCTTGGGGTCGTAGGTGCATTGTATTTCCAGAATCTCGCCCCGGTCGTCCCTGACCACCTTTTCTGCCGTGATGATATAGGCATTCTTGAGGCGGACCTCTCCGCCCAGTTTCAATCGGAAATATTTGCGATTGGCCTCTTCGCGAAAATCTTCGCGCTCAATGTAGAGTTCCCTTGAAAAAGGCACCTTTCGCGAGCCTGCCCCGGCATCCTCAGGGTTGTTCTCTGCCTCAAGCCATTCGGTTTCGCCCTTCGGGTAATTGAGCAGGACCACCTTTACCGGGTCGAGCACGGCCATTACGCGCGGTGCCGTCTTGTTCAAATGCTCCCGCATGTGGAACTCCAGAAGCGATACATCTACCACATTGTCGCGTTTGGCAATGCCAATGGTGTCGGCAAAGCTCCGGATGGCTTCCGGGGAACAGCCCCTGCGCCTGAGGCCCGAAATGGTTGGCATCCTGGGGTCGTCCCAGCCGTGCACAAATCCCTGGTTTACCAGCTGCAAAAGCTTTCGCTTGCTCACCACGGTATGGCTCAGGTTTCTCCTGGCGAATTCCCGTTGCTTGGGCCGTACCCGGCCGGGGTCGATCACCTGGTCGAGGAACCAGTCGTAGAGTTCCCGGTGAGATTTGAACTCGAGCGTACAAAGGGAGTGTGATATCTGTTCGATATAATCGCTTTCGCCGTGCGTCCAGTCGTATAAAGGATAAATACACCAATCGGTATTTGTGCGGTGGTGCGCCTTGTGCAATATCCGGTACATAACCGGATCGCGCATGAGCATGTTCGGGGAGGCCATGTCGATCTTGGCCCGGAGCACATGGGAGCCCTCGGGATATTTCCCCCCTTTCATGTCCTGAAACAACGTCAGGTTCTCCTGCGGGCTGCGGTCCCGATACGGGCTATTGGTGCCGGGCTCTGTGGGGGTTCCTTTCTGGCGGGCGATTTCTTCAGAGCTCTGGCTGTCTACATAGGCTTTGCCGTTCCGGATCAGATCCAGCGCCCACTCGTACAGCTGGCCGAAATAGTCTGACGCATAGCACTCCCTGTCCCAGGTAAAGCCCAGCCATTCGACGTCGCTCTTAATCGCGTCTACGTATTCCTGTTCTTCCTTGGTCGGATTGGTGTCGTCGAACCGGAGGTTTACCGGGGCCTGATACCGCAAGCCCAGTCCGAAATTCAAACAGATGGAGCTCGCATGTCCAATATGCAGGTAGCCGTTGGGCTCGGGCGGAAAACGGAAGCGAAGGCCCTCTTTTGGGAACCCCGCCGCCAGGTCGTCCTCAATAATGTGTTCAATGAAATTAAGCGATCTGGAAGCCTCACTCATCACCAATAATTTGAGGGCCTAAAGGTAGCAAAATTGCCGTTGGTCGGTGAATTTTTACCACACATCCATACAATTCCACCTGTTTCACAACAGAAATAAGATAGGCGACAACAATAAATTCCCCAAGGCCGGGCGAAGGGGCATATTTGTTAGTAAATATTAGGTTGTGCCCGTACGCCGTGTCTGAAGCGTTTCTCAATAAACATGGGGCCCGAAGTAAGCCAGCCTGATATGAGTAGGGCAAATTCGAAATGTTAACATTTTAAAAAATGAGAGCCATGACCCAAAAACTACGCTACGCCACAGCCCTACTGTGGGGATGCCTGTGGATCCAGACCGGATCTGCCCAGGTGCTGAATGCCCCTGAGGCGGCCCCTAATCAAACCCCTCCGGCAGGGACTAATCCCTGGAGCGCTGCCTGTGCTTCCGGAAGCTTTAACGACTACTGGGCAAACTTTACATGGAGTCCGCCCCTGGTCAACTCAGACAACGAATTCATTCTGGAACTTTCAGACGCCAGCGGCAACTTCGACAATGCCGTCGAACTGGCGCGCGACGACTCCAAGAACACCACTTTCGATTTTCATTTCCAGTTCTCGCTGCCTGCGAATACCCGGGGCGAAGCCTATCGCCTCCGGGTTCGCAGCACGAGCCCGGCCCAGACCAGTCCGGCCTCGGTGCAGTATCCGATGTATTATCTGGATGTGAACAGCGGCATTACCATCCGCCCGCAGGGGCAGGCCGATTTTGGAAATGGCACGGCTCAGGTATGCGATGGCAACTCCATTACCCTCGAAGTTTATAACCTGCCCAACGCAAATACCTATCAGTATAATTGGTATCGGAGCGGCTCCCTGCTTCCCGACAAGGGCCCTTCCATTACGGTTACACAGGGGGGTATGTACAATTCAGAGATCGACTACGGTTCGTGTTCCGGATCGGGCAATACCCTTTCCAACCTGATCGACGTTACCTCTGGCAGCAGCCTGGGGATCGCCATTAACCCTCCTGCCAAGACAGCCCTCTGCAGCGGGGAAACCGTTTCCCTGGACGCCAACATTGCCGGACAGGGGCTCACCTATACCTGGTTTAAGGATGGCGCGGCCATTACGGCCCCGGTCGTGGACGGCTCTTCCTATATAGTAGATGCCGGGGTTGCCGGTTTTGAAGGCGACTACCAGGTAGAAGTATTCGGCCCGGGCGCCTGCGTGGAACAATCTGCGCCGGTCGCCATAACAAATGCAGGAAACTTCACGGTTTCCCGGGATAACCCGGCCACCGTGGTCGTGCTTCCCGGGCAGACTGCTCAGCTGAGCATTTCCACCGATGCCCCGTCAGCCAGCATACAGTGGTATAAAGACGGCTCGCCAGTGGCCGGGGCCACCTCTGCCTCGCTGACGGTTGCCGACACGGAAACCGGCTCCTATTTCGCGCGGGTTTCGCTTACCGGCGGGATTTGCAGCGCTACTTCCCTCGATTCGGAAACCACCTCGGTGGTAATTCCGGCCTCTCTGGAGCTGGAGATTGCCTACAACGGCGCCTATGCAGCCTGCTCCAACACAGACATTATACTGGAAGTAACCGAAATACGGGCCATTGACCAAGGAGGAAGCTCCACCGTGGTTACTGCCGATCTGCTCGGCAATATGAACTTTCAATGGTCCCTGGGCGGAACTGCCGTGAGTGGCGCCACCTCGGCTTCCATTAGCCTTACAGACCCGACGGAAAACGGGGATTATAGTGTCTCTGGCAGCATATCGGGCTACTCCCCGGCGTCCAACACGCTTTCTGTACAGCTGCGCGTGAACGAAAATCTTACGATTGCCGGAACCGGAACCACGGTTTGCGGACCTGCTGAGCCGATAACGCTAAGCACATCCACCGACCTTACCGGCGTAACATTCGATTGGTTCCGCGATGGGACGAATCTGAATCTGGCCTCCGGGGCGATTGACGTAAGCACTCCTGGCCGGTATCAACTGGTAATCCAGCGCAACGGATGCCCGGTGCCTTCCAACGAACTGACCCTCTCAGGCCTGGACGAAAACCTCATTACCCTGGACCCGGGTACCGATATACGGATCCCGGAAGGAACATCCCGGTCTGTAAACGCCTCGGGCGGCGACACCTACCGCTGGCTCAACGCCAACAATGTGGAGCTGAGCACGGCCTCGTCGTACTCCTTTACCGCCGAGGGACAATATCTCCTGATAGCCACTGTCGGCAATTGCGAGGTGGCCCGC
>DATIPV010000179.1:0-5005 GCA_035471525.1 Robiginitalea sp. | reverse complement strand
AGGTCTAGCATTTCGTGGCGGTTATAAGCCTGTACCTTTCCGCGGTTGATCTGCCGGTTCATAGCCGAATAGGCACCCAGCAACAGCTGTTGCCCGGTTTGCCCCCGGGCGTAGAAGGTGCGGGATACCAGTACTCCCCCGAAGGAGCGGTTGTCGAGCATCCCCCCGTATTCGCGGGCAAAGGGAACCCCCTGGGCCACGCACTGGTCGATGATGTTCACCGATTCCTCGGCCAGTCGGTACACGTTTGCTTCCCGGGAGCGATAATCGCCCCCCTTGATGGTGTCGTAGAAGAGCCTGTAGGGACTGTCGCCGTCGCCCTGGTAATTCTTGGCCGCATTGATGCCCCCCTGGGCTGCGATGCTGTGCGCCCGCCGGGGAGAATCCTGATAGCAGAATGTCTTGACGTTGTAGCCCAGCTCGGCCAGGGTGGCGGCAGCCGCACCGCCGGCCAGCCCGGTACCCACCACAATAACGTCGATGTTCCGTTTGTTGGCGGGGTTCACCAGGTTGATCTCGTTCTTATGCTTGGTCCATTTGTCGGCCAGTGGGCCGGAAGGGACCTTGGAGTCCAGAATTCCCATGCGTCTAGTGCGTTATCGGGTTAAAATGATGGTAAAGGGCGATGATGATGAATAACAGGGGCACCACAATGGCGTAGAGCCGCGTGAAGCTCCGGATGGCCGGGCTGTATTTGTTGTTTATGCCCATGGATTGGAAGGAAGAGGCAAAACCGTGCCAGAGGTGCAGGGCCAGCAGCACGAAAGCCAGCACGTAAAGCGCCGTCCTCCACAGGGGGTGAAATTTCTCGACCGTTTCGGCGTAATACCGGGTCGGGTCTTCCGGGTTCGCCTCAATGTATTTGTAGGCCATTTCGTGAATCCAGAAATCGTAAAAATGCAGCCCCAGGAAGGCTAGTACCACCAGCCCGGTGACGATCATGTTGCGCGACACCCAGGGGGCATTGGCGCTGCCTTTGTACTGCGCGTAGCGAATGCTGCGGGCCTGCCGGTTCTGGACCTCCAGGACAAAGCCCATTGCGAAATGCACCACCACCCCCGCGATCAGGATGGGCTGCATGATGTACTGGACCAGGAGGTTGTAGCCCATGAAATGGGACCAGGCGTTAAAGGTATCCGGGCTGAGCACCGAGCTGAAATTGATGGTTACGTGCAAGGCCAGGAAGATCACTAAAAAAAGGCCCGAAAGCGCCATAACGACTTTCCGGGCTATGGATGACTTAGCGAATCCGCTCATTAGAGTTGGTTTTTGAAAGCCCTACAAAAGTACTTTACGATCGGCTTTTTAACAAACTTTGTGCCGGGGAGAATGGCATTTAGAATCGTTTTAAGTTGTTTCTTCCCGGCCGGTCTGCAAAGGGGGCGGGGAAGGGGTCAGGAAGGATTGTTTTTCAGCGGGTAAACACGGGTGGGGCAGAGCGCGTAAGGCGCCTTTCGAAGCAAATGGAGCCCGGCAGGCGCCGTGTTCCATAAAGTCTTCAGGCTCCGGCACAGCCGGGCCGGGATGCTCAGGGCCAACGCCGCATGAAAACAGGCGGGATGCCCGCCGTTATTTGATCTCGAAAGCCGCGCTGCGCGACACCCCGTTCAGGGTCAATTCCACCCGGTAACTGCCTTCCGGCAAATAGGTCTTCCCGTCTGCGGCCTCCTTCAGCGGCGTTTTGTACTGCTTCAGGTAGGCGCTTTGGCCCTCCTTGGAAAAGGCCACGTCGTATGAAAGCGTGTTCAGGCCCGGGTCGGCTGTCATTTCGGTTTCGCTTACCGCTATGCCGTCTGCCGTGGTAACCCGGGCCTGTACCCTGCCTCCCTGCCGGGCGTAAAACGAGATGTCCAGACCCGGGGTATTGGGCTTGCCCCAGCTGCTGTACGAGCTCCCCCAGCGGTCGGAGTGCCTCAGGTCTTCGAGCCCGAACACCAGCAGTTCTTCCTGCAGCTTTTCGGCCGTAAGGGTTTCCAGGGCCCCGATGGCTGCCTTGTAGATGCTTCGGCCGTGGGTGCCCACAAGGAGGTGCCCGGCTTCGGCCTGAATGGCCAGGTCGTGTACGGCCACCTCGGGCATGCCGTTGTTCATGAGTTGCCAGTGGGCCCCGCGGTCGAGAGAGACATAAAGCCCGTTGTCGGTGCCCACAAAGAGCAGGTCCTCGTTTTTTGGGTCTTCCAGCACCACGTTTACCGGCGCAGCGGGTATGCCTTCCGCCAGGCTCTTCCAGGAAGCCCCGTAATCTTCGCTCACGTAAACATAGGGGGTAAAATCGTCCCAGCGGTACCCGTTCAGGGCTACGTACACCCGTTCCTGCCTGTGTTTGGAAGCCGCCACACGGCTTACCCAGAGGTTTTTGGGGAAGGAATCGGAAAGGCGTTTCCAGGAGCCCCCTGCGTCTTTGCTCAGATGCACCAGTCCGTCGTCGCTGCCGGTGTAGAGCAAGCCAAACCGAAAGGGCGATTCGGAGATCGTGGTTAGGGTGCCATAGGCCACATTGCCCGGCCGGCCGCCCTGGGTGAGGTCGCCCGAAATGGCAGCCCATTCGTCTCCCCGGTTCATGGAGCGATGCAGCTGGTTGCTGCCCAGATACAGGATGTCGGCATTGTGCGGGGAGAGCAGAATAGGGGTCTGCCAGTTAAAGCGATACGGGGCTTCGCCCAGGGAATGCTTGGGCTGGATGGCGGTTCGCTTGCCATCGGCCCCTTCGATCCGGAAATAATTCCCGAACTGGAAGCCGCTGTAAATGGTAGTCGCATCGCGGGGGTCTACCTGCACCTGCATGCCGTCGCCGCCCAGGATCATGTCCCAGGGGTACTGCCCGGACTGCTGCCAGCGGACCGATTCGGAGGCGTTGTGTGCCCCCCGCCACACCCCGTTGTCTTGCAGCCCTCCATATACTTTATAGGGGGTCTGGTTGTCTACGGCAATGGCGTAGAACTGACCCACGGCGGGTTGGTTGTTCTTGATCCAGTGTGCCCCGTAATCGTAGGTGATATTGATCCCGCCGTCGTTCCCGTTGATCAGGTGCCCCGGCAGGGCCGGGTTCACCCAGAGCGCATGGTGGTCTGAGTGGACGTTGTCGCCGCCGATAGCCGCAAAGGTCCTGCCCCCGTCGGTGGAACGCAGCAAGGGCACCCCGGGCAGGTAGATCTGGTCCCGGTCGTAGGGGGCAACGATCACCTGCCCGAAATAATAGCCGTAACTGTAGTACAGGTCTTCGATAAAGCCCTCATGGGTCTTGACCCAGCTGCGGCCCCCGTCGTCGGAGCGGTACACCTGGGCCCCCACCACCGGGGTGTCGAACAACAGGGCATTGGCGTCTTCCAGGTACAGGGCCAGGTCGGCCGGCCTGGCCGAGCCATTGCGCACCAGGTCTTTAACCGTGGCCGCCCGGTATTTTTCAGGGAAACGGTTCTGCCTTAAAAAGGTACTTAGTTTTCCGTTGTCGAGGGCCAGGAAATCTTTAACCGACATGGTTTTGAAATCGTTTTTCGCGAGCCCGTCGCCGGCAGCGGGAACATCCGGGGCCTCGCGCCGGTACTGGTTGTCGAGCACGGCGTATACCGTGTTGTGGTCGAAGGCTGCCAGGCCGATTCGCCCTACCCCGTCGCCGGTCGGGAAACCGGAGCCTCCTTCGCTCACATGGTTCCAGGTCTTGCCTCCGTCCAGGCTTTTATAGATGCCCGAACCCGGGCCGTTGCCCCTAAAATCCCAGGCCTTGCGGTCGCGCTGCCAGGAAGCGGCGTAGAGTATCTGCGGGTCGTCGGGAGCTACAACCAGGTCTATGAAGCCGGTGAGCTCGTTTAGGAAGAGCGTGCGCTCCCAGTTTTGCCCCCCGTCGGTGGTGCGGTAAATGCCCCGCTCGGCATTGGGAGAATACAGATGGCCCGATACGGCCACCACCACTTCGTCCGGATTATCGGGACGTATCGCGATGCGGCCGATATGGTGGGAATCGGGCAGGCCGGCATACTGCCAGGTTTTGCCCCGGTCGGTCGATTTGTACAGGCCGATTCCGGCATAAGACGAGCGGGAGGCATTGTTCTCGCCCGTGCCTGCCCAGACCGTGCCGCTGGGCCAATGCACGGTAACGGCCCCCAGGTTCTGGGCGGGGGTGTTGTCCATAACCGGCTCAAAACTGGTGCCGTTGTTGACGGTATGCCAGAGGCCCCCCGAGGCATAGGCCACAAAGAATTCGGCCGGGTTTTCCGGGTTTACCGACAGGTCTACCACCCGTCCGCTCATTACACTGGGCCCGATGTTTTCCAGGGGCAGGTTTTTGACCAGGGAGCCGGCGGCCATACCCTGTTTCTGGGCCAGGGCTTTTTGTACGGCAGCCGCTGGGGTAGGCGGGGTTTGGGCCGAAAGGACCAGGGAGAGGAGCAGCCCCGCCGGGATAAAAATGCGATTCATATGCTTAAACAGATTGGTTTGGAAACAGGAACATGGCCAGGTTTTCAACCAGTTGAGTTGCAGGTTTCCTTACTATTTTGTTAATTTAATTCTCTCTACAGACCAATCTACGAAAATGGAGGCGTATTTGCCACTCATAATCCAGTTGATTTCAGGGGCGGCAGGCGGCCTGGTCGCGGGCAAGATATGGAAGGGTTTTTCCATGGGAAGCCTGGGCAATGTGGTGGCCGGATTGGTCGGGGGAGGTGCCGGCGGGTGGCTGTTCGAAATGCTTGGCCTGGCCCCGGCAGATACCGTGCCAGCGGGATCTGAAAACGTGCTGGGGCTGGAAACGCTCCTGGGCAGCGTGGCGGCCGGGGGCGTTGGCGGAGGCCTCACCACGGCCATTGTCGGCGGCCTGCGCAGTGTTTTTGTACGATAAGCAACTAACCAACCTTTATAACCCGGGGGGCTTTTGGGCCCCCTTTTTTTTGGCCCGGAATGGGGATTGCCTACCTTTGGGAGAAACGCATCCGACCCATGAAATACCACCGCATCGATTCCGGGCTCTTTGTAAAAAACCGGAACAAGTTTACGGCCCTTATGGCCC
>DATIPV010000178.1:0-2463 GCA_035471525.1 Robiginitalea sp. | reverse complement strand
CCGCAATGTATTTTTCGACCACCACGGCGGTGATGATCACAAGATAGAATTGTCCGGCAAGGCCTATAAGCATGGCGGCTTTCTGGGCTATCGGCTTCAGGGGGGCCATATCGCCATAGCCAATGGTCATCAGGGTAATGTACGCGTAGTAGAGGAGGGCTTCGGAGTTGTTCCCGGAATCCCCGTTTTCAGGCAGGCCTGAGAAGGAGCCGGGTTGGGCGACTTCAATGCACAGAACCAGGAAAAAAGCGACCAGGCCCAGGGAGATATATCCGCTGATGAGGCCGAATATAACATTGCGGTTCACCTCTTTTACCCGCCAGACCTGCAGGATGATTTCCACGGTCACAATGGAATAGAAAATCGAATAAAACCCAAGCCGGACCAGCTCCAGGTCCTGCCCCAGACCTTCCTGAAAGACCATGCGCCCCATAAAGAAAAGCATGCCGATGGCAAAAATCCCGGCATAGTACCAGAATGCCTTCCTGCGCATGGAGATCAGTACGAAGCCCGCCGCTATGTTAAGGTTCAGGAACAGGGGCGAAATCCAGTGCTCGAAAACGGGTGCCGGAAAGATCAGGGAGCCGAACAGGACCAGGCAGGCCGTAAGGAGATAAGCCTCAAACCGAAAAGTCCGCAGTTTCTCCATCACTTTTCTTCCAGGAGTTTGGCGTCGAACTGGTATCCCTGGTAGCCCACCCCGTAAAGCACACTGTAGAAGGTCGGGATGAAGATCAGGGTAATAATGGTTCCGAACAACAGGCCCACCATAATGGCGATGGCCATGCCGGACCACATGTCGCCCCCGCTGATGTAGAGGGGGATCAGCCCCAGCACCGTGGTGAACGTGGCGAGCAGGATGGGCCGGAAACGCTGGAGGCAGGCGGTAATGACCGCATCCTTTTCATTTCGCCCCAGATCCCGCTGTTCGATTTCCATCCGGTCGATCAGCACGATGGCATTGTTGATCACGATCCCCGCCAGGGAGATTACGCCGAGAAACGGCATGAAGCCGAACGGTTCCCCGAAGGCCAGCAGTCCCAAAACCACCCCGATGATTGCCAGCGGGATGGTCAGGCATACCATCGCCATCTTGCGGAACGAATTGAACTGGATAATCAGCAACAACACGATGATAAAGCCGGAGAGGGGCAGGTACCTCACTACGGCCCCCATATTTTCGGCCGTGTTCTCCGCATCGCCCCCGAAGGTGTATGTGTAGTCCATCCCCCAGCCTTCCTGTTGCTGCTCCAGCCAGGGGCGCATTTCCGCGGTAATGGCAGAGGCGTTTCCGTCGGCCCGCAATTCGCTCGAGACGATGACGGTCCGGATAATATCCAGCCGCTTGATCTTGCTGTATTGCCACTCGGGCACAATGCGGGCCACCTGTAAAAGAGGTACGCTTCGACCCGTGGACTGGGAGTAGATATTCATGGTTTCCAGGGCTTCCAGGCTTTGTTGCTGGTTGCGGTCTTCCCGCATAACAATGGGGATGGACTTGTCTTCTTCCCGGTATTCGCCCGTCATGAAGCCGTCCAGGGCGGTCTGTACGGAGGTGGCGATGTCCTGGTTGCTGATGCCTGCCAGCTGTGCGCGGTTCGGGTCTATGTCAATAACCAGCTTCTTGCTTTTGGGGCCCCAGTCGTCCTTCACATTTTTGGTGGCGTTTATCTGGGAGAGGCGCCCCTTGACCGAGTTGGCAATCTCGGCCAGCCGGTCGGGATCGGGCCCGGAAACCTTGATTTCGATCGGGGTCCCGCCGCCCCCGGAAGCCAGGGCGCCCACCTTGACGTCTGCATTCGGGAAATGCCGGAAACAGAAAGCGTCAAGCCGCTCGATCATGGCATTGTTCATGCTGAAGTCCGTCGTGTTGACCAGCATGTGGGCGTAACTCGAATTGGCCTCATCCGGGCTGTAGCCCAGGTCGTACGATTCAGGGCCTTCCCCTATATAGGACGACCAGTCCCTTACGCCCTGGGTGCGGCCAGGGCCTTCTTGCAGGGAATCGCGGATAAATTCCTCGATGGCCCCTACCACCTCTGCGGTGCGCTCGATCCGGGTGCCCAGCGGCAGGTTGATGTCCACGGTAATCATGTTGCGGTCGCTGTCGGCGAAGAAGACGAAGGGGATTTTGGTAAACCCGTACAGGGAGAGCAGGAACAGGCCCGCAATCGCGCTCAGCACCAGGGCCTTGTGGGTAAGGGCCTTTAGGATGAGCCCCTGGTAGCGGACTTTCAGGTAATGGATGGCCCGGTCGACAAGGCTTTCCTTTTGTTCCCCGGTGTCGATCTTCAGGAAGATATAGCAGAACAGGGTAATCACGGTCAGGGCCAGGATCCAGGACGAGAGAAGCGCGAGGGAGATAACCACGAAGATCGGCCCGACGATATCCCCCATGGTAGACTCGGCCAGAAAGAAGGAAAGGAAGGCAGCCGAGGTGGTCAGGGTGGAGATCAGCAGGGG
>DATIPV010000177.1:0-10667 GCA_035471525.1 Robiginitalea sp. | reverse complement strand
GATTCCCCCCTGCGGGTCGGCCTTATCGGGGTGGGCCTCCGGGGGACCAACCACCTCAGGAACCTGCTGCAGCGCGACGATGTGCTGGTTACCGCCCTGTGCGATACCGATCCGGACCGGCTTACCCTCTGCGAGCGCATGATCGGGGATGCCGGGAAACCTGCGGCCCGGACATTCGGGGCCGACGCCTATTCCTACCGCGACCTGCTCGCCCTGGAGCAGGTGGATGCCGTGGTTATCGCCACCCCCTGGCTCTGGCACACCCCCATGGCGGTGGATGCCATGAAAGCCGGCAAGTACACGGGCCTGGAGGTATCGGCGGCGACCACCCTGGAGGAATGCTGGGACCTGGTAGACACGCACGAAGCCACCGGCAGCCACCTGATGCTACTGGAGAACGTAAACTACCGCCGGGACATCATGGCGGTACTCCATATGGTGCGGCAGGGCGTGTTCGGCGAGCTGGTCCATTTCCGCTGCGGCTACCAGCACGACCTGCGGGAAGTGAAGTTCGACGGTGCCGAATTCGGGGAGAAGGCAACTTCGGAAGCCCGCTGGCGCACCTTCCACTCCCTGAAGCGCAACGCCGATGTCTATCCGACGCACGGGCTCGGGCCCATCGCGGTGATGGCCGACATCAACCGCGGCAACCGCCTGGTGAGCCTTACCTCCTCGGCATCCAAAGCGATCGGCCTGCACAACCATATCGTGGCCCAGGGCGGGGAAGACCACCCGAATGCCGCCCTTACCTTCAAGCAGGGCGATGTGATTACCTCCACCATTACCACTGCCGCCGGCGAAACCATCATCGTTACCCACGACTGCAACCTGCCCCGGCCCTATTCGCTCGGGTTCCGGGTACAGGGGGCCAAGGGCCTCTGGGAGGTGGACGGGAACCGCATCTATGTAGAGGGACAGTCGCAGCCGCACCGGTGGGACGAAGCAGGTCCCTGGCTTGAGAAATACGACCATCCCCTCTGGAAAAAGTACGGCGAATACGCCACCGGTGCGGGCCACGGCGGCATGGATTTCTTTGTGATCCAGGCCTTTGTGGAATCGGCTAAGAAAGGGATAGCCCCCCCTATCGATGTATACGACGCCGCAGCCTGGAGCGCCGTTACCCCGCTGTCGGAACGTTCGATAGCCGAAGGAGGGGAACCCCAGTACTTTCCCGATTTCACAAGGGGTCGCTGGGTGCGGCGGGAACCGTACGACTGGATACGAGATAGCTACTGATTGCGTCGTAATTCGGGCAGCCAGCTGATTTTTATCATATTCTGTATCGTGCCTCTGGCCTAGCTTTGTGCCAAACAGCAACTATCATGTGCGACTTGGTGCCCAAATACAACGTTCCCGGTCCGCGGTACACCAGTTATCCCACCGTCCCATATTGGGATCCGACAGGGTTTACCGGCCCCAGCTGGAAGCAGAGCGTGAAACGCAGCTTTGACGAAAGCAACCGCAGTACCGGAATAAGCCTGTATATCCATCTGCCATTCTGCGAAAGCCTTTGCACCTTTTGCGGCTGCCATAAGCGAATCACGCGGCAGCACAGCGTGGAAACGCCTTATATCAAGGCCCTGCTTAAGGAGTGGCAGCTATACCTTCAGGTCTTCGGGGAGCGTCCGGTAATCCGCGAACTGCACCTGGGCGGGGGCACGCCCACCTTCTTTTCCCCTGAAAACCTGCAGATGCTCATCAGGGGCATCTTCCGGGATGCCGACCGGGCCGAGGAATGGGAATTCAGCTTTGAGGGCCATCCGAACAATACCACCCGCGAGCACCTGCAGGCCCTCTACGACGTGGGGTTCCGACGGGTTTCCTACGGTGTCCAGGACTACAACGAGGCCGTGCAGCGGGCCATCCACCGGGTCCAGCCATTCGAGCGCGTCGCCGAGGTCACCCGGCTTTCCCGGGAAGTGGGCTTTACTTCCGTAGGGCACGATATCATTTACGGCCTGCCGCTGCAAACCACGGCGCACGTGGCGCAAACCCTGCGTAAAACGGCCGAAATCCGCCCCGACCGGATCGCATTCTACAGCTATGCCCATGTGCCCTGGCTCAAGGGCAACGGCCAGCGGGGCTTTAAGGATTCCGACCTGCCGGTCGCCGATGAAAAGCGCCGGCAATACGAGCTGGGCAAAAGGTCCCTGGCCGCTGCGGGCTATACCGAGATCGGCATGGACCATTTCGCCCTGCCCTCCGACGGCCTGTACCGGGCCATGAAGTCGGGCCGCCTCCACCGCAATTTCATGGGATACACCGAATCGAGCACCCAGCTCATGGTGGGCCTGGGAGTATCGAGCATCAGCGACAGCTGGTACGCCTTTGCCCAGAACGTGAAGAGTATCGAAGAATACCAGCACCTGGTGTCGAGCGATGTAATGCCCCTTATGCGCGGGCACCTGCTGAGCCAGGAAGACCGGCAGATCCGGCGTCATATCCTGGATCTCATGTGCCGCTTTGAGACCCGCTGGGACAAGGGCCTCGACGAACCTACCCGCGACGCGATTCTGGAACGCCTGCGTGAACCCGAGGCAGACGGCCTGGTGCAGATGCTGCCAGACCGCCTGCTCGTAACAGAGAAAGGACGGTTATTCATCCGGAATATCTGTATGGCTTTCGACCTGCGTTTGCACAGTAATGTACCCGAAACCAGGTTATTTTCAATGACGGTTTAACAAAAATCTGAACCCATGAAAACAATCATTGTACCCGTTGATTTTTCGCAGCAATCGGAGTTTGCGTTAAAGACAGCGGCCTCCCTGGCCAAAAAGCACGGAGCAGACATCCTGGTTCTGCATATGCTCGAGCTCAACTACGCCATGATCACCTCTTCGGAAGCCTATCATCCTGAGCAGACCGTATTTCTCATTAAAGCGGCTGAAAAGCGCCTGACAGACTTCCTGGATAAACCCTACCTGAAGGGTATATCCGTTACTCCGGTAATCAAGCACTACAAGGTGTTTTCGGAAGTGAACGATGTGGCCCAAAAACACAAGGCAGACCTCATTGTAATGGGTTCTCACGGCACCGACGGCCTGCAGGAGATTTTCTTCGGCTCCAATGCCGAAAAAGTGGTGCGCACTTCAGACATTCCGGTTTTAGTGGTTAAAAAGGACCGGAAAGACTTCAAGATCGGAACCTTTGTCTTTGCCTGCGATTTTCAGGAAGACTGCATCCCGGCCTTCCGCCGCGCCAAGAAATTTGCGGATAAGCTGGGAGCCGAATTCCGCGCAGTGTATATCAATACACCCGGCGACCATTTTATGAGCTCGGGTGATATCAACCAGTTGGTTGCCAACTTTTTGAAGAAAGCCAAGGTGGGCATGGTAGTAGACCAGTACAACGACTACAGCGTGGAGCGCGGCGTCGTGAACTACTGTGCCTCGGTAGGAGCCGACCTGGTGGGCATACCCACACACGGCCGCAGGGGCATCTCCCACTTCTTTATGGGAAGCATCGGGGAAGACCTGGCCAATCACTCGGCCATACCGGTAATCACGTTTAAGATCTGACGGATTTATAGTTGCTGTTAGCGAAAGGGAGGCGAACCCGATTGGGCGCCTCCCTTTCCAATTTCAGGGCTCAGAGGAGCCTCATGGCATTCGGGTCCCAACGCACCGGCGCGCCCCGGTAATAGCTTTCGTTTGCCAGCAGCGCCGCCCCGGCTGCCCGCAGGCCGAAGGTGGGGTCCTGTACTACCTTCCTGTTGCCGCGGATCGCGTCGAAAAAGTTATAGAAATGGTCGTAATGCGCCCCCTTGTAATCGCGGGGTGCCTCAAATACAGTTTCTCCCAGCCCCAGGGCGTCGTTGCGGCGCGCAGGCTCCAGCTTGGCCCATTCGGCTTTCATTTTTTCCTGATTGGCCTCGGTATGCGCGATCATGGAGTACCCGCCGGGGTCCTGGCCCAGGCGGGTCCGGCTGAGCTTAACGCTGTTTTGCCCCACTTCCATGGATCCTTCGGTTCCGACCATCCGGAACCCGCCTCCCCCACCGCCTCCGGCGATGAAGTTGACCCGGAAGGCGGCATTGAAACCGGCGTGGGTCTCGGTTTTCGGGAAATCGTAGAAGGTCAGCGTTACGTCGGGAACGTCGCGGCCGTCGTTCCAATAGCGGAGCCCGCCGGTGGAAAGCGCCCTGTCGGGGCCGTTGGAGTTCAGGATATAGTGCAGGGTGGAAAAGGCGTGCACAAAAAGATCTCCGGCCACCCCGGTGCCGTAATCCCGGTAATTGCGCCAGCGGAAAAAACGGACGTTGTCAAAGGGCACCCTGGGGGCTGTGCCGAGAAAGGTGTCGAAGTCGACGGTTTCGGGGTTTGCATCTGGGGGGATGGGGTACTGCCAGGCTCCCTCGGAGCTGTAGCGGTCGTTGTACATGTCGAGCATAACCATCTCGCCGATAGCACCCGATTCGTATAGCTGCCTGGCCTTTTCATTGCCCAGGGAAGACATGCCCTGGCTGCCGACCTGGCACACTTTCCCGCTCTCTTTATGGGCGGCGATGATCTCATGGCCATCGGAGGCCTTCTGCACCATGGGTTTCTCGCAATACACAGCCTTTCCGGCCCGCAGCGCCTCAAGGGTGATCTGCTTGTGCCAGTGATCGGGCACTGCCACGATTACGGCATCGACCTCGGGGCGGGCCAGGAGCTCCCGGTAGTCGCGCGTCAGGAAGAGGCCCTCTCCCCAGAGTTCCGTGGCCCTTTGCAGCCTGCCCGAATACAGGTCGCACACGGCGGTCAATTTTACACCGGGCACCTGCAGGGCCGACCGGGTATCGTATATGCCCTGGATTCCGCAGCCGATCAGGCCCAATTGCACCTGGTCGTTCGGACTGAAACGGACCGGCTCGGCCTCAGGCCTCCACAGTTCGTGGCTTTGCGGTCTGGCAGAAAGCAGGTAGGGGCCGGCCGAAAGACCGGCGGTGAGCAGGGTGGTCTTCTTCAGGAAGGACCTCCTGGAGGGCGCAGTTTTTTTCATCGGGTTTTGGATTTAGATTATGGAGTAAGATACGCCTTTCCCAAGTGTGCCACAACCCGCTTGCCGATATTACCCAAACCGCTGCCGGGCAGCGGCAGCAAGGGTTTCGCGGTGGTCGGGATGGGCGATGGAGGTGAGTGCATCGGCCCGCTGTTTCAGGTTCTTCCCGAAGAGGTTCACCACCCCGAACTCGGTGGCCACATAGTGCACGTGGGCCCGGGTAGTGGTAACCCCTGCCCCGTGGCGGAGATAGGGGGTTATTTTCGAGATGCCGCCGGCCGTTACCGAGGGCAGGGCAATAATGGGTTTGCCGCCCTCTGAGAGCGCTGCGCCACGGATAAAATCCATTTGTCCGCCCACCCCAGAATACTGCAGGCTGCCAATGGTGTCGGCGCAGATCTGCCCCGTGAGATCGATCTCGATGGCGCTGTTGATGGCCGTTACCTTGGGATTGCGGCGTATGTTTGCCGTATCGTTCGTATAGGCGGCTTCCTTGAAATGGACCAGCGGGTTGTCGTCTATGAAGTCGTAGAGCCTTTGGGAACCGGCTGCAAAACAGGTCACAATCTTGTTGGTTTCGAGTGTTTTTTCCTCCCCGGTAACCACCCCTGATTCTACCAGTGCCAGAATGCCGTCGGTGAACATTTCGGTATGTATGCCCAGGCGTTTGTGGCCCCCCAGGTTGCCAAGCACGGCATTTGGGATGCTGCCTATGCCCATCTGCAGGGTGGCCCCGTCTTCGATCAGGGAAGCCACATGCCGCCCGATTTGCGCTTCGGTTTCGGAAATTTCCCCGGAAGGATACAGGTGGATCGGCTCGCTTACCTCCACCAGGGCGTCTATCTGGTTTACGTGCACTATGCCATCGCCATGGGAACGGGGCACCATGGGATTTACCTGGGCGATTACCCGGCGTGCGCTCTGTACGGCCGGCAGGGTTACATCTACCGACACCCCCAGGGAACAATACCCGTGCTTGTCGGGAGGGGAGACCTGCACTACGGCCACATCCAGGGGCAGGATATTCCGGCGGAAGAGCAGGTGGATCTCGCTCAGGAATATCGGGATGTAATCGCCCCGGTTGGTATTGACCACCTCCCGGATGTTGCTCCCCACAAAGCAGGTGTTGATGCGGAAGGAATCCCGGTAGGGGTCCCGGGCAAAAAACACCTCCCCGTCGGTATGGATCGAGACGATCTCTACTTCCCGGAGTTCCCGGTAGCGCTCGCAGATGGCATTGATCAGGCGGTTGGGGGTCATGGCCGCACCCTGCACAAAGACACGGTCTCCAGACTTTACATACGAGGCGGCAGTTTCAAGGGAAACGAGTTTCATCCGGTTCGGGTTAGGGGTAACAGACTGTTTTGCATAAGGCATTTATTGGAGCCCTTCTTCCTGCGGCAGACATTCCACCGCGGTGTTTACGGCATGCTGATTCACCTTGGGGGAAAGGTACGGGATGCCCAGCCCCATGCCCCTCAGGACGAACAAAAGCCCGATTACCACCACGATAACCGGAATGGCTTTGCGGAGGGCCGGGGCCCAGCGTCCCTTGATAAATTTCCCGAAAAGGGCGGCAGCGCTCATCATCGGCAGGGTCCCCAGGCCAAAGACCATCATGTAAAGGGCTCCTTTCGGGGCCGAGGCCATGGCCATGGCACCGATCAGGGCCATATAGACCAGGCCGCATGGCAGGAAGCCGTTCAACAAGCCGATGCTCAGAAAGGTGTCCGGGCCCCGCCGCTTGAGCTGGCTGCCCAGGGAGGCCTGCAGGCGGCCGATGAGCCGGTAGAGCGGCCGGGTTAGCCTCCATCCCCGGAAATACCTGGCGGGGATAAGCACCGATGCGATCATGATAAGGCCCACGACTATCGATAATTTTTGCTGAAACCCGAAAAGGTAGAGCCCCTTGCCTGCCAGCCCGAAGACGAGCCCGATCAGGCCATAGGCCAGGGCCCGGCCCAGGTGGTACAAGCCGAGCTGTCCGTAACGCCGGGCGGGCCGACCCCGGTCCAGCGGCAGCATAAAGGCGATGGGCCCGCACATGCCGATGCAGTGCAGGCTGCCCATAAGGCCCAGGATGAAGGCGGTTGCCAGCATAGTCAATACGTTATCCGGCTCCGGTAGAGAAAGGATTTGCCCCCGTAGGTCCAGTTCAGGCGAATGTCCCAGCGACCATCCAATAAGCGGCTTGCGGGTATGAGCTGAAGCGTGTCGGAATTTTGAATCGGCATTTCAAAATCCAATTGCTTATTGGACGGTCTGTAGAGGAACATTTTGCCGGTAATGTATTTCGGGTCCATGCCGGTTGGGAACCGTATCCCCAGTCCATCCGCCATGCGGACCACTTCCACCTTCCCGCCGAATGCTTCCAGGTTTTGGGAGGCGTTCAGGTCTTTTTGGTATTCGAGTTCTTTCCGGTAGTACTCCTCCGTAACCAGGTCGTGGTCGGCGTGGGGGTCGCTGTTGGCCACCACCACGAAATACAGGATAAAGGAGATAAAGGCCGCGAAGGCAAGCACAATCCCGGTACCCCAGTTCAGTTTCATTTTCATGCGTTATTTATAGGATCGGGGCGCCAGAAAACGGACCATGGCCGTCTCGATTAGCTCCCCCTGGCTGTATACCCCTATTTTCAATTTGTCCTTGTCGCCGTTCAGGGCGGCACTGTTGATGTCCACAAAAACGGTTCCTTCTGCCCGGCCTTCTGCCGGCACATCGAAGCCTTCTCCCTTCACAAAGGTGATGGTCCCCGGGTGGGAGAGCAGGCGGAAGCTCACATCCGGCACATTCCGGCTGGTCTTGTTGATGAGCTTAAAGGTATAGATATTGCGGATCTTATTGTCGTCCATGCGTTGATAAAGCTGGCCCGGCAGGCGCAGGATGGTCGCTTCCAGATCGTTGCGCAGGAACATCATGCCAATGAGCGTTACGGTGAGGATGGCCAGCACCGCGGCATACCCCTTCATCCGCGGGGTGAAGCGGAATTTTTCCTTTTTGACGATTTCGTCCTCGCTGGCATAGCGGATCAGGCCTTTGGGCATCCCCACCTTATCCATAATGGTATCGCATTCGTCTATGCAGGCCGTGCAGTTCACGCACTCCAGCTGGGTGCCATTGCGTATGTCGATCCCGGTGGGGCATACGTGCACGCATTGCATGCAGTCTATGCAATCGCCATAGCCCAGGGAAGGCCGGTCTTCCCCCTTGCGGAATTTTTTGCGCCCGTTGTCCCGTTCGCCCCGCTTGTGGTCGTACGCCACCACCAGGGATTTGTTGTCGAGCAGCACCCCCTGCATACGGCCGTAGGGGCATGCTATGATGCACACCTGCTCGCGGAACCAGGCAAACACGAAATAAAAAACACCCGTAAAGATCAGCAGGGCAGCCAGGGTGCCCAGGTGCTGTTCAGGCCCTTCGGTGACGTACCGCAAGAGGGTGTCGCTGGAAATAAGATAAGCCAGGAAGATGTTGGCGATCAGAAAGGAGATCAGGAAAAAAACAGCCCATTTCAGCAGGCGTTTCCTGATTTTCTCACCGTTCCAGGGCATACGGGCCAGGCGCATCTGAGCCCCCCGGTCCCCGTCGATCCAGAATTCGATGCGCCGGAAGACCATTTCCATGAAAATGGTCTGGGGGCACATCCAGCCGCAGAAAATCCGTCCGAAGGCCACAGTGAACAGGGCTACGAAGATTACCCCGATGATCATGGAGATTACGAACAGGTGGAAGTCCTGGGGCCAGAAAGGGAATCCGAAGATGTTGAAGCGCCGCTCCAGTACGTTCAGCATCAGAAACTGGTTTCCGTTTACCTTCAGGAAAGGGGAGGCAAACAAGAAAGCCAGCAGCAAATAACTCACCCATTTGCGGTAGGTGTAGTACCGGCCGCTCGGTTTTTTCGGAAAGATCCAGGCCCTTTTGCCTTCCTCACTGATGGTGGCAATCGAATCGCGGAAGCGCTCGTTTTTTTCACTCATTTCAGGTCACTTTCATTGGGGATGGAGCGGCAGTTTCCGGACCTATTCCCCTTCCAGGCCGGTTTCGACAGCCGTGGAATCGGTCGGCATGGGAGCCGCCTCTGCCGGCGCGTTCGGATCTGTGTACAGATCGCCTTCGGGAGCCTTGGCGTCGGGCGGATTGGAGCCTTGCAGACTGATGATGTAACTGGACACCTGGGCGATCTCGACCGGACTCAGGGTCGATTTCCAGGAAACCATGCCTTTCCCGTCGCGGCCGCCTTCAGAAACGGTATTGAAGACGTTGCCGATGCCCCCTCCGAGGATCCAGTAGTCGTCGGTCAGGTTTGGCCCGATAGACCCCCCTGCGTCGGGCTTGTGGCACACGGCGCAATTGGCGGTATAGATGGCCAGGCCGGCCTGCAGGTCGGAAGCTTCGGTTAGGAGTTCCACACTGCTGGCATCGATGAGGTCCTTGGCCGTCTTTTTGTATTCTTCGACAGCCTGGCGGGCTTCGGCCATCTCCTGCTCAAACTCCTCTGCCTGGGTGTAATCTCCCAGGATATGGTAGCGCACCAGGTAGATTGCCGAAAAGAGGATAGTGGCGTAGAAAAGATAGATCCACCACGGGGGGAGCCGGTTGTCGAGCTCCTTGATGCCGTCGTAGTCGTGGTCGATCAGGATCTGTCCTTCCTCGGCGATCGGCCTGCTGGCTGTAAGCCGCTGGTACATGCGCCTGCCCCAGGTCCATTGCCAGGGTTGCCTGCGGGCCTCCAGGTAGCGTTTTTTGCCCTCTTCGGAGAGCGTCTGGAACATGATATTCTCGATGGATGTTAAGATCATCTCGATGGCGATGAGCAACAGCAGCACCATCAGGAGGAAGAACTGGGTAATGGGATAGGCCATAAAGGCCGGCTGATCCCCGGAGTCTATAAAATACTCCATCAGGGCAAAGACCAGGAAAAACAGGACGGGGACGCGTATCCAGGACGGTATTGAATTTCTCATTTTTCGGCAGGGTTTGAATGTTGATCATCTTCTAGGGGCAATTCGCTCATCTCCCGGATGTGCTTCTTGGAGGCTGAGAACACCCACCAGAACAGAGCCAGGAAGAAAACGAAGAACAGGAGCAGGGAGAACATGGGGTAGGCGGCTACCCCTTCGATATGCTCCAGGTTTTGCTGTACGAACTTCATCATGGCTTACTGGTTTTGGGTTACGTCGGTCTGGCCTTCGATCTTGATGTCGGTTCCCAGGCGCTGCAGATAAGCGATCATGGAAACGATCTCACGGTCGCGCATTTCCACGAAGGGCAGCCCGTTGTCCAGGGCGTATTTCTTTTCCTCCTCGTACGAGCGGGCAAACTCCGGATCGCTGTACAGGTTCTTTTCAATCTGGGTTGCCTGGGCGGCCATGGAGGCCTGGGCCCCGGCGATTTCTTCCTCGGAATAGGGAACCCCCAGGGTAACCATGGCGCGCATCTTGTCTTCCACCGCGCTGCGGTCGTGCCTGTTGCGCACCAGCCACTGGTAAGCCGGCATAATCGATCCCGAAGAGGTGCTCTGCGGGTCGTACATGTGGTTCAGGTGCCAGCTGTCGGAATACTTGCCGCCCACGCGGAGCAGGTCGGGCCCGGTGCGCTTGCTGCCCCACAGGAAGGGGTGGTCGTACACATACTCGCCGGCCTTGGAGTATTCCCCGTAGCGCTCCACCTCGCTGCGGAACGGC
>DATIPV010000176.1:0-19590 GCA_035471525.1 Robiginitalea sp. | reverse complement strand
TTCTGGAAGGAATGGCTGCAGGCCAGCCCGCGGATCCTGCTCGCAGTGATCATCGCCGTGGTTATTGCCAAACCCCTGGAACTGAAAATTTTCGAAAAGGAGATTAACCGGGTCTTGCTGGAACAAAAGAACCAGATGACCCTGGACAACCAGCAGCAGCTGGCGCAGCAGTTCAACCCGGCCATCGGCGAGAAGCAGGCCGAGATTGCGGCCCTGAAGCAGGAGATCCTCGATAAGCAGCAGGAAACCGATGCCCTGTACGAGCGCTATATCGCCGAGGCCGAAGGCCGGGAAGGCACCGGGCTGCTCGGGAAGGGCCCCGTTTACAGGGAAAAACGCGAAAAGCACGATGCCGCCCTGGCAGACCTGCAGGCCCTGCGAGCCGAAAACGCGACCCGGATCGCCTCTACAGAGCAGGAGATTGCCCGGCTCGAAACGGGCCTGGAAGAAGCCGTGGCCGATTCGCAGCCGGTGATCGACGGTTTTGACGGGCTTATGGCCCGCATCGATGCCCTGGGGCAGTTGCCCTGGTTTCCGTCCTTCTTTATCTTCCTGCTGTTCCTGGCTATCGAAACAGCCCCCATCCTGGTAAAGCTGATGACCCCCAAGGGGCCCTACGACCTGAAGCTGGAAGACCAGGAGACCGCCGTGGAGGCCTGGGTGCGGCAAAAGGTCGACCAGCGCTTTAAACTGGCCGATACCGACCGCCTCCTCAACGAGAAAATCTACGGGGAAATTGCCGAGGAAGAGGCCGTTTACGCCTACAAAAAACAGAAGGCCGAGGAGCTCATGCGGCTGCAGGCCGACCGTTTTTACGAGATGCAGGTGCGCAATCTTTAGCAAACCGGAACGCGGAGCGGTATGCCGTTTAACCGGCTGATGGGAACTTGCAGGCTGGAAACGTTGTGGGTATTTTAAATGGCCCACCTCCCCTGCGCCGGCAAGATACGGGCCACCCATGCAGGTTCCTTTCAGGCCGCTCCGGTCTGGCCCTCTATGCCATATCTTCCAGCTCCAGCCGGAGCTTTTTGGGCAGGGAAGCCACAATCAAGGCGTAGGAATCGTCGACCAGCTCGCGCACCAGGACCGGCGGCAGCTGTTCCAGGAAAACCGTGTTCCAGTGCGCTTTGCTCATATGGTATCCCGGAATAATGCGCCCGTCCCATTCCTCCCTCAATTCGGGGATCCGCTCGGGGTCGGCTTTCAGGTTGGCCTGCAGCGGGTGGCGATCCAGGCTGGCCAGGGCAAACATCTTCCCCATTACTTTAAAGACCAGTACCTCCGGACCGAAGGGCATGCCTTCGGTAACCCCCTTCTTGGCCAGGCAGTATTCCCGGAATACCTCGAGGTCCATAGATCTGTTTATTCGCTGGGGGGCAGGCCCATGGAATCGTAGACGATCACCTTTTTCCAGAGGTGCGCCGCTTCCTCGATAAAATCAAGGTGTGGCTGTTCTTTCTGGTACCCGGCCTGGGCCTGGGCCGATTCGAAGGTAACGATCAGGGAATAGGTGAAGGAGCCGTCCACCACATCGCGGGTAGACACCGGCGGGGTACCGATGAATTTTGTCTTGGCGAATTCTGAACGCGACAGGAATTTGCGCAGGGAGGTTTCAAATGCCTGCCGGTCTGCCTGACTGTCGGGATTGTGCAGCCAGAAATAAACCGTGTGCGCAAAGGAAGGGTCGAATGCATTCATGTCGGAGCTGTTTTGGGCGCCGGCCCGAAGCGGAAACAATGCCAGGGCAGTCACTGCGATAAAAATAAAGGATTTCAATTTCATGCCTGTAGGGTTTGGAATGGGTGTTCGGTGTTATTTCAGTTTAAGCCGCTGATCTTCCAGGAACCGCATTTCCTGCGGGTCGAGCTTCAGGGATTCGTAGTTGAGGCGCCATCCGATGGTCTCGACGATCTTCTCCATCAAAAGTACGGCTTCCAAAGCTTCATGCCGGGCCGTTTCCATCAGGCCGCTCTGAGGGATCTTCTCCCGGATGTGGGCCTTTGCCTCCTTATTCAGGGAGGTGAGGTCGTCGGGCGTGAAGGCGTTGAAAAGGCCGTTGCGGATGTCGTAAAATTCCAGCTCGGGCTCGATGGACAGGATTTCCGGTTGCGGGAAGTCGTACAGATAAACCGTGCGGCGATCGGTGTCGGCCGAAACCTTAAGTTTCTTAAAATCGTAGCCTATATGGGCCTTTGCGTTGATGACGATCAGCGCCTTTTTCTTGCTGCTGAACAGGTTGCCGAAATGCTCCCGGGTATTCTCGTACCGGAAGATCTCGGCAAAATCGCCCTCCACTGAAATGAGCTTGCACACGGCCCGGATCTTCTCGAGCAACACGGTAGACTGATAACTGGTGAGGTCTTTCCGCCGCTTTCGGTTGAAGAGGCTGTACATGGCGTACATGAGCAGGGCGCCCAGTACGAGACCAATGAATAATTCAAGCATGTGGTTTCCGTTTGAGTCCGAGTGTCCCCAGATGGGTAAAGATAAAACCCTTTTCGTATTGGAGGCCGTACCCCGGCATTCGGTCCATGGCCGTATGGCTGAACGGGATGAGCCCGGCAGCCTGCCAAAGCGGATTGCCCGGGTACAGGCCCCGTATGCCCATGGCAAAGCCCAGCAGGGTAAACAGGTATATTCCGCCCGCAAACAGCAGGTCTTCTTCCAGGCGCAAAAGGGTTTTCATAATGGGTTCAATTTAAATAGGACCGGGCGGCTCGGGCAGGCGTCATTCTCCAGGGCCGCCATCTGCAGGTTCAGCAGATAAAGCCCGTCTTTTGCGGAAGCGGGTACGGCTATAAGCTCCGTAATCGTCGCTCCGTGGCGCGCATGTCCGGGCAAGCCCCAAAAGGCCTTGTGGGCAGCCAGGGCCCCTCCGTCCTGCTCGGGGTCTACGGAAGGCAGGTCCAACAGCAGGTGGCGAACACCCCTTTCGGCCAGCCAGGCCGCCGCTTCCGGCCGCAGATAGGGCGGGTTGGTACCCGACCAGGCCTGCGTAAACAGGCCTGCGTTGGAAAAGTGGGTCCGCAGGATCACCGCCTCACCCTGCAATCCGGGCAATGCGTTTGCGAGCTGCCCGGCCCCGATCGCATGCCCGCCCTCCACGGCCATGGGTTTGAGTGTTATGAGGCGGGCCGGCATCAGGGGCGGGGGCGGTTCCTCATTGACGGAATGCACCACAGGGGTTATATGCCCCAGGCATTCGGTATGTGTGCCATGGGCATGCGGGTTAAAGCAGATATCGTTAAAATTTACCGAGGCACCGGCAGCCACGCTGCCCGTAAAATCGCCTTCCTGGTGGGGGTTGACCCGGGCAGGGCCCAGCCCCCAGGCCGTGACCCCTTTTGGCGTAACGGGCACCGAGCAATCGATCGGTTTCCCCAGGTCGGCCAGGTATATTCTATCTGCAAGGGTAATTTGAAGCTCCATGCCCGTTCCGGTGAATTTATTTCAAATTAATCATAAATAGGTCGCTGGCGATTCCATCGGCCAGAAATTTCCCTTTTTTGGAAAGCAAGAGCCGGTCGTCTTCCCGTCGGAGGAGGTGCTGTTCCAGGTAGGGTTGTGCCAGCTTCAGGAGATAGCTTTCGAAACGGGGGCCAAATTCCTGCCGAATGCTCCCGAGGGAAACCCCCCATTCGGTGCGCAACCCGGTCATGACCGCCTCATTGTAGCGGTCTTGGCGGCTCAGCGTCTCGATTTCAAAATAGGGGCTCCCCGCTTCAAGGGCCCGGATGTATTTCAGGTTATGGGCCATGTTCCAGCGCCGGCTGACCCCGTTGTAGGAATGGGCCGAAGGGCCGATGCCCAGGTAGGGCTTGCCGAGCCAGTAGGCGGCGTTGTTGCGCGAATAGAAACCGGGCTTGCCGAAGTTGGAAATTTCGTAATGGGCATAGCCGGCCTGCTCCAGGGTGTCAACCAGGTGCCGGAAGTCCGATTCGGTGCGGTCTTCGTCCGTATCGGCCGAAAGGCCCCGGTCTATCTGCGATTTCAGGGCCGTGTCGGGTTCCACGGTGAGGGCGTAGGCCGAAATGTGGGGCGGGTCGAACCCCAGGGCCGTCTTTAGGCTCTGCTGCCAGGTTTCCGGACGGCTCCCCGGGATGCCGTAGATCAGGTCGATGGAATAATTGTCGAAATGCCGGCTTGCCGATTCCAGGCTTCGCAGGGCCTCATCTGCCGTGTGGGCCCGGTTCATCCAGCGGAGCTCCTCCTCCGAAAAGCTCTGGATCCCGATGCTCAGCCGGTTCACAGGCCCGGCGGCCAACCCCTGGACGCGTGCCGGGCTCAGGTCATCCGGGTTGGCTTCCAGGGTTATTTCGGCATCGGGGGCCAGGTTGTACCCCCGGGCGATTTGTTCCAGGAAGGCCTCTATTTCCCCCTGGCTGAGCAGGGAAGGCGTCCCCCCCCCGAAATAAACGGTTTCCACCAGGCCCTCTCCCATTTCATCGCGCCTCAGCCAGAGTTCCCGGTGCATGGCCTTCAACAGGGCTCCCTTGTGCTTCAGGGTAGTCGAAAAATGGAAGTCGCAGTAGTGGCAGGCCTGCCGGCAGAAGGGAATATGGAGGTAGATGCCGCTCATGGTTCGGGGTCGTGGGTACCGCTGTGGCCCTTTGTGGTATGCGAATTTACAAAATTGGAAGTCTGCAGGGCGGGTTCAGGCCCGCGGGTTATCTTACTTCCCGGGGGGCGGGGGTTTGCCCCCAAGGCCGCGCCGCCGGCGAAACCCGCAGTCCGGCATTGCGCCCCTATGGCCAAAGGATCGGCATTTGGAATTTTTTACTATCGGGTCCGGTCTGTGTTCTGCTTTATAAAAGCCTCCCACCCGGAGTACGACTTGCCAATGGTCGGGTTGCCCTGGTTGTAGAAATGGCAGACGGCGGCGGCCAGGCCATCGGTGCTGTCCAGGTTCTTCGGCAGCGTTTTGAGCCCGAGCAGGGTTTGCAGCATGCGCGCCACCTGTTCCTTGCTGGCATTCCCGTTGCCGGTAATGGCCATCTTGATCTTCTTGGGCAGGTACTCGGTAATGGGCACCTGCCGCGACAGGCCTGCGGCCATGGCCACGCCCTGGGCTCGGCCCAGCTTGAGCATCGATTGCACGTTTTTCCCGTAAAATGGGGCCTCGATGGCGATCTCGTCCGGATGGTAGGTATCGATCAGTTCCAGGGTACGGTCGAAGATGAGCTTCAGCTTGGTGTAGGGGTCTTCGTATTTGGTCAGCAACAACTCGTTCATCTGCACAAAAGACATCTGCTTCCCTTCCACGCGAATAACGCCGAACCCCATTATCGTGGTGCCGGGGTCTATGCCCAGGATAATCTTTTCAAAGGGCTTACTCATCGGTCTTCACTACTAAGGGTATCCGGAATTGCGCCGCCACGGGGATGCCCCTTTTCAAGGCGGGCTCGAGGCGGGGGAGGCCTCTCAGGCTGCGTGCCACGATATTTTCAAACTCTGGGTTCTCAGCAGCCAGCACTTGGTTTTCCCCTATGGTCAGAACGGAAATACCCCCCTGGTTGTCTACCAGGAAATCGACATAAATCGTATCGTGCAGGGCCGTTTCCGAACGGAAGTCAAAATCCTGGAGAGCCATGGAAAGGTGCAGGGTTAGAGTGTTCTGGAAGCACTACTGCTGGCCAAAGCGGGAGGCCGTTTCGTCGCAGGCGTCGAAGAGCGGGAACTGGTCGAGCTGGTTCCAGTCAATGGTCTGCATTTCGGCGTCTACCAGCTTCCGGGTGCGGTCCTGCTGCGAGGGGAACCACTCGCAGGCGTTCAGCCCCAGCGCCAGCACATAAATCCCCCATACCGCCCGTATCCTCATAGCGTCCTCGAATCGGCGGGAAATTACGAATTTTTAGAGTAACAGAAGGGCGATATGACCGAGCATCTCTGGCGGCCCGATCTTCCCGCCGGCCCCTGTGGGGAAAAAAGCTATTTTTGTAACAAGCCCCCCGCCTTATCGACCCATATCCCTAAAACGATGGACATTGCCCTTCTCATTATCGGACTGCTGTGCATGTTGCTCGGCATACTGGGCAGCTTCCTGCCGGTGCTTCCCGGACCTCCGGTAAGCTGGCTGGGCCTGCTGCTGCTCCATCTGACCTCGGCCGTACCAGACGATTGGTGGTTCCTTGGGATTACCGCCGCAATTGCCCTGGTGGCAGTAGCCCTGGATTACTGGATTCCCGCCATAGGGACCAAACAATTCGGGGGCAGCCGGGCCGGGATGATCGGCACTACAGCAGGCCTGCTGCTGGCCCTGCTTTTCCCGGTGCTGGGCCTGGCGGGCATTATTATCTGGCCTTTTGCCGGCGCCCTGGTGGGCGAGCTCCTCAACAAGTCCGGCCACGAGCAGGCCCTGAAGGCAGCCTTTGGCTCCTTTATGGGCTTCCTCACCGGCACCTTCCTGAAATTTGTAGTGGCCATGGTGTACCTGGGCTTCTTCCTGTCAGACACATGGGCCCACAGGGAGTCCCTGTTCTCCTGGTTCTACTGAGTTGCGCTACAGCCAGGCCGTCTTTTCAAGAACCGGGCGGCGCAATCCCTCTGGGGGCGCCTGGTCGTCATAGCCCATATAGAAAAAGCCCAGGCAGCGCTCCCCGGGTTGAAGCTCAAAGAATTCCCCCATGTACCGAATCAGGCCGGGGGAGCTCCAGTACGCCCCGATGCCCAGTTCGGCACAGGTGAGCCACATGTTCTGAACGGCCATGGCCACGGCGGCCAGTTCTTCCCACTCCGGAAGGCCCTCCTGCGGGTCGCGCTGCATGCAAATAGCGATAACGGCAGCCGACTTTACCGGGTTGTTGTACAATTTCTTCTCCTTGAACTGCTGGGGACGGGCATCGGTTTCCAGGTATTTGTCGCGCAGGAAAGCGCCCAGTTTCTCGCGGCTCTCTGCAGCATGCAAGACCTTGAACCGCCAGGGTTCGGTCTTTTTGTGGGTCGGGGCCCAATTGGCTGCTTCCAGGAGTCTCTCCAGGGTTTCGCGCGATATGGGGCGGTCGTTGTACTGTTCCGGGTATACGGATCGCCTGCGGCGGATAAGGGCTTCGATCATAGCGGGTATTTTCGGTAAAAATACGACTTAATAGCCGGATGAACCGGCTCGGAGGCGTTCGATGCACAGGTCCAGGGCCCGGTTCCGGTGCTCCCTTTTCCATACGGCCGTAAGCACGGCCCGCTGTCGGATCTGGCCCAGTTCAATAAAACGGACGTCCAGGCGGAAGCCGTGCTGCAGGGAGGTGGGGACGATGGCCAGCCCGAGGCCCGCCTCCACCAGCTTGAAAATGGTATGCGCATGTACCGATTTATGCGAAATACGAGGGTGGAACCCGGCATCCTCGCATATACTGAGCACGGTCCGGTAGTAGTCGGGGCTGTATTCGGGACTGAAGAGTATAAAGGCCTCCTTGGCGAGCTGGGCCACCGACCGGAAACTGGCAGGGGTGAGCCGATGCCCCGAAGGCACCACCAGGGAAAAGGTCTCGCGCACCACCGCGCAGCTGTCCAGCTCGGGCGGAAGGTCAGACAGCCTAACAAAGCCAAGGTCGAGACTCTCTTCCATCAGGGCCCTTACCTGCTCCTGGTTGGAGCGTTCCTCCAGGCTGGTGCGAAGTTCGGGATGGGCCTCCTTCAGGCCCAGCAGCAATTCCGGGATTACCTCCTGCATGGCAGAGCCCAGGAAGCCGATCCGGATCTCCCCGGCCCGGCCTGCCCCGATCCGGCGGGTTTGCTCGTAGGTGTTTGCCAGGCGGTTGAGCTGGGGCACCAACTGTTCGCGGAGGTATTGCCCGGCTGCCGTCAGGGATACCGACCGCCGGTCGCGCTCCAGCAGGGACGTACCCAAATGGAACTCCAGCTGGGCAATCTGCCGGCTCAATCCGGGTTGGGAAATATGCAATGCCCCGGCTGCCCGGTGGAAATTAAGATGCTCGGCCACGGCCATGAAATAGCGCAAATGCCGCAATTCTATTTGATTACTCATAGTTATCAATTATTGACATAATCGCATCAATACGTATCAAACATAATACGTACTTTTAACATACACAACACCGATCGCAGCATGGCAGACACAGTAGCCGCCTTCCTATACGGCGAGTCTCATCTCACGGCCGGAAAAGCCCTGGCACTGGCCAGGCGCAGCCTTCACGGCGCCCTGAGCCCGGAAACCCGTAAACGGGTGCGGGCCAGCCAGCAGATTGTGGAACATATCGTGAAGGGTGGCACACCAGTCTACGGCATCAATACCGGGTTCGGGCCCCTGTGCACCACGCGCATTTCGGCCTCCGAAACCAGCCGCCTCCAACTGAATATCCTGAAAAGCCACAGCGTGGGAGTGGGCCCTCCGGTAGATGCCGAAATCGCCCGGCTCATGCTTATTTTAAAATTGCACTCCCTTTCGCGTGGGCATTCGGGCATACGGGAAGCCACCCTCGACCGCATTCTCTGGCACCTGCAGCACGATGCCATCCCATACGTGCCTTCCCAGGGTTCGGTTGGGGCTTCGGGCGACCTGGCGCCCCTGGCCCACCTCTTCCTGCCCCTGATCGGTCTGGGCCAGGTATATCACAAAAACGCCCTTATACCCGCCTCGGAACTGCTGGCCGCAGAGGGCCTGGCACCCCTGGAACTGGGCCCGAAGGAAGGGCTGGCCCTCATTAACGGCACCCAGTTTATCGCCGCCCACGCCGTTAAGGTGGTCGAAAAGATGCACGGCTGCCTTTCCCAGGCCGACATTGTGGGGGCCATGATGATAGAGGGTCTGCAGGGGTCTGTGAAACCCTTCCATGAGGCCCTTCACGCCCTGAGGCCCTATAAGGGCAACTCGCACGTGGCGGAACGCATTCGCAGACTGCTCAAGGGTTCGGAAATCCTCGAAGACCATGTCGATTGCGAGCGGGTGCAAGACCCTTATTCCCTGCGCTGCATCCCGCAGGTACACGGGGCGTCGCGCACCGCCTGGCTGCACCTGAAGGAACTGTTGGAAATCGAACTGAACGCCGTAACCGACAACCCTGTGATCATCGACGCCGAACTCTCCATCAGCGGCGGAAATTTTCACGGGCAGCCCCTGGCCATGGCGATCGATTACGTCTGCCTGGCGGCTTCGGAGATCGGAAACATATCCGACCGGCGCATTTACCTGGCCCTGGAAGGCAACAATACCAACCTGCCCAAATTGCTGATGAAGGATACCGGCCTGAACTCGGGCTATATGATGCTGCAGTACACCTCGGCTGCCCTGGCCAGCGAAAACAAAAGCCTCTGCTTTCCGGCCAGCGCAGACAGCATCCCCACCTCCATGGGCCAGGAAGACCATGTGAGCATGGGCTCCATCTCGGGTCGCAAAGCCCTGCAGGTGCTTGAGAACGTGGAAAAAATCCTGGCCATCGAACTGCTGACGGCCGCCCAGGCCTTCGAATACCGCAAGCCCCTGAAATCGGGGTGGTTCCTGGAAAAAGCGCACGAACTCGTGCGAAGCCGCGTCAGCTTTGCGGTAGAAGACCGGGTTTTTGCCGACGACATCGCCCTGGGCCTGGAACTGATCCGCTCCGGGGCGCTCATACGCCTGCTCGATTCGGTTTCCAAAAGGAAAGCCCTCTCCCTTAAAACACCACACGATCCACTATTTGAAACCTACTGATAGCATGCCTGTACCTGCCGACACACCTTATTTGCTGCTGGGCCCCTTTACCCAATTGCTGCCCATGAACGGGCTTTCCCTCAAAGGCCCCCTGAAGGATGCCGACCTGCCCGTTGTATCGGATGCCGGGCTGCTGCTGCAGGCAGGAAAGATCGTGGAGGCAGGTCCTTTTGAAACCCTTGAAAAACGGGCGCAACAACTGGGCGCAGATGGTTACAGGCCCGATGGGGACACCGTTTGCCTGCCAGGCCTGATCGACTCGCACACCCACAGCTGCTTTGCCGGCAGCCGGGCGCGCGACTACGCCCTGCGCAACAGCGGCAGCAGCTATCTGGAAATAGCCGAAGCCGGAGGGGGCATCTGGGACACGGTTACCCAAACCCGGAAGGCCGAACCGGCAACTTTAGAGCGCCTGCTGCGGGAGCGTTGCAAGCGCTTCGCCGCCGACGGGGTTACCACCCTCGAGGTCAAGAGCGGCTACGGGCTGTCGGTGGAAGCCGAGCTGAAAATGCTGCGGGTAATACGCTCCGCCGCCGCCCGGGTAGCCCAGGACCTAATTCCTACCTGCCTGGCCGCCCATACCCTGCCCCGTGATTTCCAAGGGGGCGCCGAAGCCTATCTGAATAGGATAGTAACCGAGCTCCTGCCCGTAATCCGTTCTGAAGGGCTGGCGGGCCGCGTAGACGCTTTTGTGGAGCGCAGCGCCTTCAGCCCGGCCCAGATCGGGCCCTTTTTCGACGCAGCCCGCCGGATGGGCTTCGACATTACCGTGCACGCCGACCAGTTCAGCACAGGGGGCAGCGCCGCAGCCATAGCCTGCGGGGCCCTCAGCGCCGACCACCTGGAAGCCAGCGGCCCGGAAGAGGTAGCCGCCCTGGCCCGCAGCTCCGTGGTGGCCACTGCCCTGCCGGGCGCCAGCCTGGGGCTGGGGTGCGGCTATACCCCGGCACGCGCCCTGCTCGATGCCGGGGCCTGCCTGGCCATCGCCAGCGATTACAACCCGGGCTCCGCGCCTATGGGCGACCTGCTGGCCCAGGCGGCCATTCTCGGAGCAGCGGAAAAATTGTCGAATACCGAGGTGCTGGCCGGTATTACCTTCCGGGCCGCCGCCGCTCTGGGCCTGAAAGACCGGGGCAGGATCGAAGCCGGACAAAAAGCCGACCTGGCCGTTTTCCCCACCGACCATTACAATGAAATCCTGTATCACCAGGGCCGCATCAAGCCTGTTTCTGTCTGGAAAGACGGGCGTTGTGTGCTGGACCTGTCCTAATCCGACTCATGAAAACACCCGAAACCCTTTCCGAATTTCAGGCCGCTCTCTGCCAGGGCATCCCGGCAGACCTCCCGCCCGCCAGGAAACGCGATCCGGAAGCGTCGCACGCCCCCCGGCGCAAAGACATCCTGAGTCCTGAAGAAAAGAAACTGGCGCTGCGCAATGCCCTTCGCTATTTCCCGGCCGGCTGGCATGCCGAATTGGCCCCTGAATTCCTGAACGAGCTCAACGCTTACGGCCGGATCTATATGTACCGCTTCAGGCCCGGCTACCGGATGTACGCCCGGCCCATCGACGCCTATCCGGCCCGGTCGCGCGATGCCGCTGCCATCATGCTGATGATCCAGAACAACCTCGACCCTCGGGTGGCCCAGCACCCGGAAGAGCTCATCACCTATGGCGGGAACGGGGCGGTCTTCCAGAACTGGGCCCAGTACCTGCTCACCATGAGGTACCTGACCGAGATGACCGATTCCCAGACCCTGCACGTGTATTCCGGGCATCCGATGGGCCTCTTTCCGTCTTCTCCATCCGCCCCCCGGGTGGTGGTCACCAACGGGATGATGATCCCGAATTATTCCAAGCCGGACGACTGGGAACGGTACAATGCCCTGGGGGTAACCCAGTACGGGCAAATGACAGCCGGCTCCTATATGTATATCGGGCCTCAGGGCATCGTGCACGGCACCACCATTACCGTGCTCAATGCCTTCCGACGGGTGCTGCCCGAACAACAGGATTTCCGGGGGCAGATCTTTTTGACTTCGGGCCTGGGCGGCATGAGCGGGGCCCAGCCCAAGGCGGGCAATATAGCTGGTTGCGTAACGGTCTGCGCTGAAGTGAACCCGGCTGCCGCGCACAAACGGCACGAACAGGGATGGGTAGACGAGCTCTACCCCGACCTGGATCGCCTGGTGGCCCGCACCCGCGTGGCAGTGGAAGGCAGGGAAGTGGTTTCCCTGGCTTACCTGGGCAACGTGGTGGACCTCTGGGAACGCTTCGCAGACGAAGGCCTGTACGCTGTGCTGGGCAGCGACCAGACCTCCCTGCACAACCCCTGGGCCGGAGGCTATTACCCTGCCGGCCTGAGCTTTGAGGAATCGAATACGCTTATGGCCAAAGACCCGGATGCTTTCCGGGAACGGGTTCAGGAATCCCTCAGGCGGCAGGTGGCAGCCATCAACCGCCATACCCGCAACGGGACTTATTTTTTCGATTATGGGAACGCCTTCCTGCTCGAGGCCTCCCGGGCCGGAGCAGATATCATGAGCGCTGACGGTTCGCGCTTCCGATACCCTTCCTACGTCCAGGACATTTTGGGGCCGCTCTGCTTCGATTACGGGTTCGGCCCCTTCCGCTGGGTCTGTACCTCTGGCGACCCTGCCGACCTCCGAAATACGGACCGGATTGCACGGGAGGTGCTCGAGGCTCAGTTGGCCAGGGCTCCCGAATCGATTCACGGGCAGCTGGCCGACAACATCCTGTGGATTTCCCAGGCCGAAGAAAACGCCCTGGTGGTGGGCTCGCAGGCACGCATCCTCTACGCCGATGCCGAAGGGCGTATCGCCATAGCAGAGGCCTTTAACCAGGCCATCGCCCGGGGTGAAATCACGGCCCCGGTGGTCCTGGGCCGCGACCACCACGATGTAAGCGGTACAGACAGCCCTTTTCGGGAAACGAGCAACATTTATGACGGCAGCCAGTTCACGGCCGACATGGCCATCCACAACGTTATCGGCGACAGCTTCCGGGGGGCCAGCTGGGTCTCTGTCCACAACGGAGGCGGAGTGGGCTGGGGCGAAGTGATCAACGGCGGCTTCGGCCTGGTGCTCGACGGATCGGAAGAGGCCGGCAGGCGCCTGCGCAACATGCTCTTCTACGATGTGAACAACGGGATCGCCCGTCGGAGCTGGGCCCGGAACCCCGGGGCCAGGGAAGCCCTCGAACGGGAAATGCAGCGCACCCCCGGATTGCAGGTAACCTTGCCGCAAGAGGTTGCCGACACGATTCTATACCCCTTATTTATCTCCTGATTATGGAAGCCTTTTACCACCCTCCGCAACCCGGTTCCTGGCAGGGACGCACCTCCAACGACGCATCTTATCTGCACGAGAACATCGCCCTGCTCGATCTCTCTGAACCGGTCGAAGAACATCCGCCGCACCGACAACCCGCCCTGCTCGGATACGCCTGCGATGCAGGTGTGGCCCGCAACCTCGGACGGCCGGGCGCGGCAGAAGGCCCGGCATCCCTTCGCAAGGCCCTCGGCAGGATGCCCTGGCCCGAAACGGGACCGGGACAGCTCTGGGATGCGGGAGATGTGGTTTGCCCGGGCGACGCCCTGGAAACAGCCCAGGCCCTGCTGGCGCTCGAAGTGGAACGCCTGCTCGAGCGGGGGTTTTTCCCGCTGTGCGCAGGGGGCGGGCACGATATGGCCTATGCCCATTATTCCGGGATTCGCCGGTACCTCAAGGATGGACAGTTGTTGGGGATTATCAATTTCGACGCCCACTTCGACCTGCGGCGCCCGGAACCGGCTGCCCATTCGGGTAGCCCTTTCTACCAGATTGCCAAGCATTGCCGCGATACCGGAATGGAATTCCGATATGCCTGCCTCGGGCTCCGGCGCGACGCTAACCCGCGTGAACTCTGGGAACGGGCTGCGGCCTGGAACGTGCTCCCGATAGAACGGGACGAGCTCTGTGTGGGCCGTTTCGAACCCGCCCTCGAAAAATTAAGGGCCTTTATGCAGCCTCTGGATGCCATTTATTTGACCCTCGACCTCGACGGCTTTGCCTCGGCCTTTGCCCCCGGGGTAAGCGCTCCTTCCCCCATGGGCGCTTCGCCCACCGAGATTATGCCGTTCCTGGAAGCGGTATTGGACTCGGGCAAACTGGTCGGGGCCGATATCGCCGAACTCAACCCCGCCTTTGACCGCGACGGGCAGACCGCCGTGCTGGGGGCGGCCCTGCTGCACAAAATCCTGTCTCAGCCCGGCCTATTCTAGCCAGGAGCGGTAATATTTGCCGTCGTCGAGGTCCAGGGCCGTCTGGGTAAGCATCAGCGGTTTAAAGGTATCTACCATCACCGCCAGCTCTTCCGTGCCCGACTTGCCGATGCTCGCCTCATAGGTGCCCGGATGCGGGCCATGCGGGATGCCGGCCGGGTGCAGGGAAATATACCCTTTGTCGATGCCCTTGCGGCTCATAAAGTCGCCGTCTACGTAATAGAGCACCTCATCGGAATCGATGTTGGAATGGTTGTAGGGCGCCGGGATGGCCTCGGGGTGGTAGTCGTACAGCCTGGGCACGAAGGAACAGACCACAAAGGCGCTGGTTTCAAAGGTCTGGTGCACGGGCGGCGGCTGGTGCACCCGTCCCGTAATCGGCTCAAAATCGTGTATGGAAAAACCGTACGGGTAATTGTACCCGTCCCAACCCACCACGTCGAAGGGGTGGGTGGCGTAGACCATCTGATGCAGCTGGCCCTGCTTCTTTACCTTGATCAGGAATTCGCCCGTTTCGTCGAACGTCTGCAGGTTGCCGGGCAGTTTAAAATCCCGCTCGCAAAATGGGGAGTGCTCCAGGTGCTGCCCGAACCAGTTCCGGTACCGCTTGGGCGTATAAATCGGATGGTACGATTCCACGATCAGCAGCCGGTTGTCGGGCCCGTCGAAGTGGATCTGGTAGATCATCCCGCGCGGGATAAGCAGGTAGTCCCCATATTCAAAGGGGATTTCCCCCAAAAAGGTTTTGAGGGTACCCGAACCCTGATGGACGAACAACAGTTCATCGGCATCGGCATTCTTGTAAAAATAATCGGTTTGCGACCCGGTGGGGGCGGCCAGCCCGATGTGCACATCCGAATTGAAGAGCACCACCTTTCGGCTCTCGAGGTAATCTTTGCCGGCCGGCAGCTGCAGGCCCTTGAGCAGGCGCGAATGGATGTTGTGCTGTACGGCAGCCCGGGGGGCGTAGTCGAGGCTTTTGCCTATCTCCTTGACCTGGGTGGGGCGGTGCAGGTGGTATAAAAGGGAAGACATGCCGTCAAAACCGATGGTGCCGAAGAGCTGTTCGTAATGCAGGCTTCCGTCGGCCTTGCGGAAAATGGTATGTCGCTTGTGGGGAAGATTCCCCAGTTTATGATATAAGGGCATGTTTCGTCTGGATTTGTTTTGCTCCCTAAAAATACGACAATTTCAAGGGTTGGAAAAGTAACTTCTTGGCAAGGGCAGATGGCGGGTGGTTTGAATTTTTTTCGTTCCGGGTTTTAGGTTGTGCGTAATCCGCTTTTCAAACCGGCATCATGTCTTAAACCTGCCAGGTAATGGGCATTTTTTAATTGCTTTTTTATTATGAAGCAATTAAGTGCCGGCATTTCATAACTTTAGATCGGAGTACCCGTTTAAAAAGACCCATTTTGATGCCTGATTTATTTCAAATCCTAACCCTGCTGGTACTCTTCCAGCTTTCTTTTATCAGTTTCTTCCTTTTCTTTTCAAAAAAAGGCAGAAGACTTAGTAATTTCCTGTTGGCATTTTTCTTTTTGAGCCTGGGTTCTGGCCTGCTGGACTATTATTTGCTCATGTCGGGATATTTTGAAGTCAATACCCAGTATGCGCTTTTTCTAAACAGCCTTGTCATTCTCCATGCTCCGCTCCTGTTGCTATACACGCAGTCTTTAACCACTGAAAAATTCCACCTGAAGCTTGTTCATTTGTTGCATGCCATCCCATTTTTGATCGCACTGTTTCTTTTGTTTGTTTTCTACTACAACCTAAGCCCGCAGATGCAGAAAGAAGTTTTGGAAGATGTCAAGGAAGGTAAGGATCTCAGCACCATACTGATCTCTGCTTTCGGTTTTTTGTATGAGCTTTCATACCTGCTGGCCATAAGGGTCAGGATCCAGAACTACCGGGGGACTATTGTACAGCAGTTTTCCAACCTGGATAAGATCAACCTGAGCTGGTTAAACTTCCTTGTTAACGTGTTTATCGTTTCCGTTTTGGCAAGTACACTGGCTAATATACTCAGGCATACCCAGTTGATTCGCCTGGATCAGGGCGCCATTATCCTGGGACTGGTTGGCCTGCTGTTCTTTATTAGCAGTGTTTTGCTGAAAGGGCTGCACCAGAATGAAATTTTTCTGGGTGCACAGCGCATTTCGCACAACAATGTCCCCTCAACCGAAGAAAACAAATCGCTGTTAAATGAATTGAACAGCCATATCACCAAAAACAAACCCTACCTCGATCCGGAACTCACACTCAATGATCTGGCATCTCAGCTCAATGTTTCTGCGCGTCAGCTCTCCACGCTGATAAATGCAGAGCTGGGAAAGTCGTTTTTTGATCTGATCAATAACTATCGAATCGAAGAGGCCAAAAAGATTTTAAGGGAATCCAGCGACCCAAAACTTACGGTCCTTGAGGTCATGTACCAGGTGGGATTCAATTCCAAGTCCAGTTTTAATACCGCCTTCAAGAAATACACAGGCAGTACCCCTTCTGCCTACAGGTCCCGGTTTTCCTGATCATTTCCTGAGTTCGATTTTCAACACCGAATGTCGAACCCATTTAATGCGTACGACTTTATGAAGTCAGTCGACTTTGGCGTTCGCACCCCTTTCCTTTGTTGGAAAATCGTAGTGTCATGAAAACTCTGAAACGCCATTTATCCAATCCTTATCTGGCCTTTGTGCTGGGCAATCTTTTTCTGATCCTCGGTTCCGCCAAGTGGACCGTATTTGTTGGACCATGGCTCGGTCTGCCATTGATACTTTACTTTATGCGCAGGGTTAAAATCTGGAAAGCCATAGTCATTGGTTTCCTGGGTTTGTTTGCTTCTGGCTTTATAGGGGTCTATGAGGTATTCCCCGCCCCTCTCCCCGTTCTCATAATTATCCTTTTGATACTAACTTTCAAATCGATTCTGCCGTATCTGGTTGACAGATTCAGCAAGGCTCGGGAAAGAGGTTTCTTTGGCACCCTGATTTTCCCGGCGGCCATTGTGGTCCTTGAATACCTGACCATGCTGGAAAGTGGCGACGTCTGGAAATCCATGGCCAACACCCAATACCAGTTTCTGGCGATACAACAGATCGCATCGGTTTTTGGAATCTGGGGTGTTTCCTTTTTAATAGCCTGGTTTGCGTCGCTTTTGAACTGGATGTCAGAACATAAATGGACCTGGGCGCGGATAGGAACCGGTACACTGATCGCGGGCGCTGTTTATGTTGCTGTTCTCGCATTCGGTATTGTAAGGCTATCAAAGGCCGATTACCGTATGGAAGATACCGTCAGGATTGGCGGTATCACCCTGGACAATAGCAACATAATGGAAACCATGTATCACGACGAATTTGGGAAAACCATTTCGATTGGTCCGGAATCATCCCAGACAGCGCCTGAGCTGCAGGAAGCAAACCGGGCAATGGTTCCCTTTATTGAAAACCCCTTTGCGGAGAAGTTTAAAAATGTGCGAAGGGAAATGAACACTAACCTCAACGCTCTTTTTGACAGGACAGGGCGGCTGGCCGATCAGGGGGCAAAAATAATTGTATGGTCGGAAGCGATCGGTTTAACCTTAAGCCCCCAGGAGGATGAGGTTATTGAAAGGGCAAGAAACATGGCCAGGGATAAAAACATATATCTCTTCATGTCACTCGGGGTCATCAATCCAGGGCCTTACAGTCCGGAACGCTTGCTACTGGTGAACAAAACCATTACACTGACGCCTCAAGGTGAAATTGCCAACGTTTATCTGAAAAGCAATCCGATTCCTTTTGCTGAGCAAGAGTATGGGTCAGACGATATAATCCCCGTCATCGATAGCCCATACGGCAGGCTTTCACCTGTTATTTGCTATGATGCCGATTTTCCGGAATTTTTGAAGCAAACCAACGATATCGGCACCGACATTCTGATGGTCCCGTCCGGAGACTGGAAGGCAATAGACCCCTATCATGCCTATATGTCCAGACTCAGGGGGATTGAAAACGGGGTCTCTGTCGTAAGACCGGTTTCGCGGGCTACTTCAATCGCTACCGATCCCTACGGTAATTTGTTGGGAAGCACAGACTTTTTTAATTCAGAAGACAAAACACTAATGGTCAATGTCCCCATGAAGGGCATAAACACCCTCTACAATCGCATTGGGGATCTATTGCCGTATGTGGCCCTTGTCTTTACCAGTTACATTTTGCTGGAGATCCTCTTGAGAATATTTAGAAAGAGAATATCGGTTATGCCAAAGGCCGGCGTAATGGAAGTATAAGGATAACGCCTGCATGGGAAAGATGTATCGCACCTAAAATCCAGCCTATTCGAATAGGCTGGATTTTTGTTTGCTTCTTAACACCGTGTCACAAGGCTCTTCCCGGCAAAAGGAGCACCTGGCGATCCAGGGTAACTGCTGTCGGGGCGTTTCAAGTCGGCCGTCTTCTGATTTGAAAGATGCGAAAGTGGTTATTCCTCAAGAACCGAAAATCGACTGCAATCCTTCTTATTGCTGTGAAGTTGCGGGGTGAGCAAATAGCTTGTTCCCGGGGGTAAGGGGCACAGCCCCGGGGGAACGCGAGTCATCAGAAATTGACAGCCGGCCATAAAAAAAAGCCTCCCGTAATCGGAAAGCCTTTCATGGGCGCGGCACAGTGTGCCGCCGACCCGATTCCCCTTGCGGGGAATACAACACAACGCTGCAAAGATAGGAAAGCTTTTCCATTTTTTTGGCATGCGGGTCGCCAATTCGGGGGATTCGCCTGCTCACCGCTCTCCAAGGCCCTTAAACGACAGGGTTTATCGACCAACTGCACGGTGGTCCTATGGATAAAAAACCCATATCCCGGACAAGCGGTCCCCCCCCGTGTCATTGGTCGAGAACTCCCCTGATTTCAACGGATACCACCACCCCTGAACCAGCCCGGGCGTAACTTTATGACACCCAACGCCGAATTATGCGAACTACGATCCTAACCTGCTTGCTCGGTACGCTTTGCTTTTTGAGCAGCCCCGCGGTCGCCAAACCGCCGGAATCCCCGGCCCCTGCCCGTACCTCGGCTGAATCTCCCTATTCTGACGGGATCCTGAGCCCCTATGAAAGCGCCACGCAATGGGTTTCCCTCATGCAGCATGCCAACGGCCTGGTCGAAAGCGCAGAACACACCAACTTTGTTTCCCTGTACGACAACGCCCTGGCGTCCCTGCTTTTCCTGGAATCCGGGCAACCCGACAGGGCGCGGCGCATATTCGATTTTTTCCAGGAACGCCTGGATGCGGAGTTTGAACAGACCGGGGGAGGCTTTTACCAGTTCAGGGATACCCTGGGAAACAACGGATCTCGCCTTTGGATGGGAGACAATGCCTGGCTGCTGATAGCCCTCAGGCAACACCGGCTTTCCTACGGATCGGATCAATACGACGCGATGATCGGCCGGCTCGAAACCTGGTTGCGCAGCATTCAGGAAGCCGATGGCAGCCTCCCGGGTGGCCTGAACGAAGACGGCACCCCAATCCCCAAGGTTACGGAGGGCATGATTACAGCCTACGCCGCCGTTCCCGGTTACGACGATTTCCACCGCCAACTCCTCGGCTTTCTGCAACGGGAGCGCTGGGACGCGACCGAATCCCTCCTGCTGACGGAACGTTCGGGAGGGCGTTACGACTATGCCCTCGACC
>DATIPV010000175.1:0-12586 GCA_035471525.1 Robiginitalea sp. | reverse complement strand
AGCCTCCGGTCTGACCAAGCGAGGCGGCAGCAACTACGTGATGAATCCGGGTACCGGCCGCACGGTAACCATTACCGCTTCCGGTACGCTGCCCGACGGGCAGAACATCACTACCCGTTCTGAGTTCCGCATCAAGGACATCCCGCGCCCTGCAGGATCGATCCGCGGCGAGAGCGGCAGCGTTTCGATGCCCAGGAACAACCTGGAGATCTCTACCGTGGGCGCCCTGTTGGAAGACTTCGACTTCGACCTGAACCTGGAAGTAAGCGGGTTCAAGTTCAAGGTGCCGGGTCAGCCGACCGTACAGGTCAACGGAAACAAACTCGATGCCCGGGCCAAGTCGGCCCTGAAGCGGGCCGGCCGTGGTGATGCGGTCCAGATCTTCGACATCGAGGCGTATATCACCAACAACAAGAGCTATAAGTTGAAGAAGGTGTCTCCCGTGGTTGTGGAGCTCACCAACTAATAAGTGTCAAAACAGATTCCGGTGTGCGGGGGCCTCGTAAGGGGCTCCCGGCGCGGGGATCCGAAACTGAAAATACAGCAAACCCATGAATTGGAAACGAGTTTTAGTAATCGGAGCAATAGCGGTACTTCCGGCGGTCTCCTGGTCTCAGGCCAACATCCTGAATGCCAAGAAGCCCGAGGATATCGGCAAGCGCACCGAGGCCCAGATTGCCCTGGACAACGACAAGCCCCTGGAATACGGGTATGTGGACGACCGGGACATATTATGGTCGAAAACCATATGGGAGGTGATCGATTTGGATGAGCGGGTGAATTTCCCGATGTACTATCCGATCGACACCATCGACATCGGTGCAGACCGGCGCTCCCTTTACGATGTACTGATCAAGAACATCAAGAGCGGCAAGCTGACAGACGTCTACGTGGACTCCTATTTTACGGAGAAGCGCAAATTCAGCGACCTGGAAGCTACCCTGAAAAAGGTGGATACCACCGACCTGGGGTACGAGCAGTTGAATGCCGGGGAACAGATTTCCCAGGAATACATCAACCGCCGCGACCTCACTGCCGCTGATATTGAAGAATACCGGGTCAAGGGGATCTGGTATTTCGACAAGCGGCAGGGCGAACTCAAGTACCGTTTGCTCGGCATTGCCCCGGTGGCTCCCGACGTGAACTTCATCGACGATGAGTCCATGTCTCCCGAGGATGCCCTGGTGGAACTCTTCTGGGTGTGGTACCCCAGCGCCCGTCAGATCCTTCACGATTCCAAGGTATTCAACCAGCGGAATTCGTCCCAGCCGATCTCCTTCGACATGTTGCTGAACGCCCGTCGTTTCAACGCAGTGATCTACAAAGAGGAGAACGTGCACGGAGACCGCGAGGTCAAGGATTACATCGCCGAGAACGCTCTGTTCCAGTTATTGGAATCCGAGCGGATCAAGGAACAGATCCGAAACCGCGAACAGGATATGTGGGCGTACTAAGCGCCAAAAGCTTTCGAATTTCCAATTCAACGATGCACGCAGCCCCGGTTTTCAGACCGGGGCTGTTTTTTTGTGCCTGCCCGGGAATCTTCCCTACCTTTGGCCCATGCTCGATTATCTGATCGTCGGTTCGGGGCTGGCCGGGATGGCAATCACCGAAACCCTGCGACGGGAAGGCTGCAGCCTGCGCGTGTTTGACGACGCCTCCCAACAGGCCTCGCGCGTCGCCGGAGGGCTCTACAACCCCGTGGTGCTGAAGCGGTTTACCCTGGCCTGGGAAGGCAGCCGGCTAATGGCCTTTTCCCTCCCTTTTTACCAGGAGCTGGAGCGCCGGTGGGGCATTTCAATCGACCGGAAGACCCCCGTTTATCGCCGCCTGGCATCGGCCGAGGAACAAAACGCCTGGTTCGAGGCTTCCGACAGGCCCGGTTTGTCGGAGTTTCTGGAGCCCGGCATCGTGCGGAACGAAAACCAGGCCCTCGATGCCCCCTTCGGCTTCGGCAGGGTCAGGAATACGGGCCGGATTGCCACCAGCGCACTTTTGAACGCTTTTTCACGGGAACTGCGCGAGCAGGGACAGCTCGACACCGCGGCTTTCGACCATGCCTTGCTGGAGTTCGGCGAGGGCCATGTGCGCTATGGGGGCCAAAAGGCCCGGCGCGTGGTTTTTTGCGAAGGGTTCGGGATGCGGGGCAATCCCTTTTTCAACTACCTGCCCCTGCAGGGTACCAAAGGGGAATTGCTCACCATCCGGGCTCCGGAGCTCCGGGAAGAGCGGATCGTGAAGTCGGGGGTTTTCTTTATACCGCTGGGTCACGACCGCTACCGGGTGGGGGCAACCTATGCCTGGAACGATTTCACGCACGGGCCTACCCGGGAGGCCCGGGAAGAACTGCTGGGCCAGCTCCGCAAGTTTGTGCGGTGCGACTTCGAAGTAGAAGGGCAGGTCGCCGGCATTCGCCCCACTGTGCCCGACCGCAGGCCTTTGGCCGGCCGCCACCCCGAACGCCCGGAGCTGTTTGTGCTGAATGGGATGGGGTCCAGGGGGGTGCTTATCGCCCCCTACGCAGCCCATTGCCTGGCCCGGTTTATGGAAGGGGGGGAGCCCCTGCCCCCTGAGATGGACGTGGCCCGCTACCGGTCCCATTTCGGCAAAGATGGCCGGGGACTGGCCTGAAATCGATAAATTTTTCGGAATTTTGCCGCCGAATTACCTACGCGGGCCCTCGGGCCTGCTCAAAGCCGCATGTTAAACGTACATAAGCTCAGCGTCAGTTATGCCGGGGAAGTCCTCTTCGAGGATCTGGCGTTCCGTTTGGGTTCCGGAGACCGCGTGGGCCTCATCGGCAAGAACGGAGCGGGCAAGTCTACCCTTCTGAAGCTGCTGGCAGGCGAAACTGAGCCTACTTCCGGGACTGTTTCGCGGGACAAGGGGCTGGCCGTGGGTTACCTGAAGCAGGACCTGGATTTCGAAGCGGGCCGGACGGTCGTGGAGGAGGCCTACCAGGCCTTTGTGGAGATCCGCGCTTTGGAGCGGGAGCTGGAGGAAGTAAACCGTGCCCTGGCCGAAAGGGACGATTACCAGAGCGAGGCCTATCACGACCTGATGGTATCCCTGAGCGACCTCACGCATCGCTACGAACTCGTCGGCGGGTACCAGTATCAGGGCGAAACAGAAAAGGTTCTGATGGGGCTCGGGTTCAGGCGCGAGGATTTTGACCGGCCCACCACTACCTTTTCAGGAGGCTGGCGCATGCGCATTGAGCTGGCCAAGCTGCTGCTGCAGAACAACGACCTGTTGCTGCTCGACGAGCCGACCAACCACCTCGATATCGAATCCATCATCTGGCTGGAAGATTTCCTGCTGCAATTTCCGGGAGCCGTTATGCTGGTTTCGCACGACAAGATGTTCCTGGACCGGCTGACCAACCGCACCATCGAAATTTCCCTGGGCCGGATTTACGACTACCGCAAACCCTATTCGGAATTCATGGAGTTGCGGGAGGAGATCAGGCAGCAGCAGATCAGCGCTCAGAAAAACCAGCAGCGCGAGATCGAGCAGGCCGAACGGCTCATCGAGCGGTTCCGCGCCAAATCCACCAAGGCCTCCATGGCCCAGTCGCTCATTAAGAAGCTCGACCGGATGGAACGCATCGAAGTGGATGCGGAGGACCAGAGCCTGATGTCGCTGCGCTTCCCCGTTTCGGTGCAACCCGGCCGGGTAATTGCCGAGCTCCAGGGGCTCTCCAAGTCGTACGGCAAGCATTGCGTACTGGAAAACCTGGACCTGCTGATCGAACGCGGCAGCAAAATTGCCTTCGTGGGTCAGAACGGGCAGGGAAAAACCACCCTGGCCCGTATTCTGGTCGGGGAGCTTGCCGCCGAAGGGCGCTGCCAGCTGGGGCACAATGTACAGCTGGGCTACTTTGCCCAAAACCAGGCCGAGCATCTCGACGGCCGCAAAACGGTGCTCGACACCATGATGGATGCAGCCAACGAGCAAACCCGGCCCAGGGTACGCGACATTCTGGGCGCCTTCCTCTTCCGGGGCGAAGAGGTGGACAAGCCGGTTAAGGTGCTTTCAGGCGGGGAACGGAACCGACTGGCCCTGGCGCGCATGCTGCTGCAGCCCTTTAACGTGCTGGTTATGGACGAGCCCACGAACCACCTCGACATCCCTTCCAAACGCGTGCTCAAGGAAGCGCTGAGCCATTTCGAGGGCACTCTTATCCTGGTCTCTCACGACCGCGACTTTCTGCAGGGCCTCACAAATGTGGTGTACGAATTCCGCGACCGGGGTATTAAGCCATACCTGGGCGACATCGACTCCTACCTCGAGCAGCGCAGGGCCGAGACGTTCCGGAACATTGAATTGGGCGAACCCGGGGCGCAAACGGGGGCAGAGCAGCAGGCCTCTTCGGGAGGCGCGGCCGATTATGAGCTGCGGAAACGAAAAAAGTCACTGAAAAACAGGCTGGGGACCCTGGAGGGCCGTATCGGGGACCTGGAAAAGGAACTTTCCGAGATGGATTACCAGCTCCACATGCATTACAATGAAACGGTCGGACAACCCGGGTTTTTTGATACCTATCAGGAGCGGAAGGCCGAGCTGGAGCACCTGATGCAGCAGTGGGAGGCCCTGTCGGCCGATTGGGAGTCCATGGAATAACCCGGGCTGGCGGCAAACACCACATTTTTTTCATCCTTCACAACAATTTTGGTGCGTTTGCCGTAAAAAAGACACGTTTGTCGGAGTATTTCGTTTTATTTGTAGGTAAATTCCTAAAGATATCATCAGAAAATGAGTTGTGCCCTTATGAAACGAACCTTTCTGCTTACCCTGGCACTGTCCTCTGCCCTTTGGGTAAGCGCCCAGATCCCCAAAGGGGAGAAACAGGCGCTTGAAGAGCTGTACTATGCCACCCGTGGGGTGCATTGGGTGCACAAATGGGATCTGAATAAGCCCGTGAACGAATGGTATGGCGTATCGCTGCATGGCGGGCACGTGGTGGGGCTGGAACTCTTCCACAACAACCTGAAGGGGACGCTGCCCGAGTCAATCGGCAAGCTTCCCGACCTGGAAGTCCTGAACCTGGCCTTTAACAACCTGACCGGGCAGCTTCCGCATACCGTGTTCGACCTCAAGGAGTTGAGGATACTGAAAATTGAAATGAACCGGCTTAAGGGCGAGGTGCCCGAAAGCATTGCCGGAATGTCCAAACTGGTCGAATTCTCTGCTTTCAACAATTTCCTCTCCGGACGCATACCATCGGGGATCGGGCAGTTGGAGTCGCTCGAAATCCTGAACCTCTCCAGCAATTCGTTTTATGGCCGGATCCCGGAATCGATAGGATCCCTTCGCAGACTGGAATCCCTGGGTCTTTTTGAAAATCAGCTCTACGGGGATATCCCGGAGAGCATAGGGGAGCTTTCGGCCCTGAAGGAACTCGTATTGGCCAACAACCGGCTGGGGGGTGCCATCCCGGAAAGCTTCGGCCGGTTGGCGAGCCTGGAGATCTTACAGATACAGCACAATAATTTTGACTCCTACAACAATCTGGGCAAATTGAATACCAGGCAATTGCTGGTTTTTGACTACGACGTGGAAAAATCGGAGATCGATTACCGGAACCTCGAATTCTCAAGGACCCGGATGGCCGACACCAAATTCGAAGACGACAACGATAAATAAGGGGCTGATTTACGAGTAAGTAGTTTGGTTTATTTCGTTAACGTAGCGGTTGGAGGGCGCCCCTGGCGCCCTCCAACTATTACAGGCCATTGCGAAATCCTTTTATGAATTATTTAACGAAGCCCGATTAAACTTATGGATAGTTTTGGCATCTAACTGTCTGCTGAAACTAGCCCATGGATAAAAGAAAACTCATACTTGCCATATTGGGGGTAATCCTCATAGTGATGTCGTTTTACGTAGCAAACATCATCATAGAAAGCAAGAAGACCCCCACTCCCCGGCCGGTCAAAGTGGTCAAAACCGTATTTGTCGACACGGTGCGAAATACCTCGGTGCCCATTGTGGTGCCCGCGAATGGCAATTTGGTGGCCAAGCGCCGGGTTGAGCTTTACTCTGAAGTGCAGGGCGTTTTTAGAAGGGGGAGCAAACTCTTCAAACCGGGAGAGTCCTACCGGCAGGGCGATCTGATCATCGGAATCGACGCCTCGGAATACCGCGCCAGCGTCCAGTCTGCCAAGAGCAACCTCTACAACCTGATCACCTCGATTATGCCGGACCTCCGCCTGGACTATCCCGAGATCAGCCCGAAATGGCAGGATTACCTGAATGGCTTCGACCTGAATCAGACCACCCCCCAACTGCCTGAACTGGTCACGGACAAGGAGCGTTATTTTATATCGGGCCGGGGAATCCTTACCAGTTACTACAACGTCAAGAACCTGGAAGAGCGCCTTTCGAAGTACAACATCCGGGCCCCCTTCAGCGGCGTGCTTACGGAGGCCCTGGTCACCGAAGGCACCCTGATCCGCTCGGGCCAGAAGCTGGGCGAATTTATAGATATCGGGGTTTACGAACTCGAAGTGGCCCTGAGCAAGACCTTCAGCGATCTGTTGCAGGCTGGGAAGAAGGTGGAGCTGGTAAACCTGGAACGGACCCAAACCTATGCCGGTACCATTACGCGCATCAACGCGCGGGTCGACCAGAATTCCCAGACCATTACGGCCTTTATCGAGGTGAGCGACCCATCCCTGAAGGAGGGCATGTATCTGGAGGCCAACCTCCAGGCCAAGGAAGAAAAGCAGGCGATCGAGATAGACCGGGGCCTTTTGCTCGAGGGCGACCGGATCTTTGTGGTCCGCGATACGGTTTTGGACCTGATCGACGTGAAACCGGTCTATTTTACCGACAAGTCAGTGGTGCTGAAAGAAGTGCCTGATGGGATCACCATCGTTTCCAGACCCGTTGTGGGGGCCTATGCCGGAATGCTGGTGAAAGTATACCAGGGGGGAGAGACCCCCACCAATTAATTAATTTATCCAAGGCCATGCGCGGCATTTTATCCTATTTCATCAAGTACCACGTCGCCGTAGACGTCTTCATTCTTACCTTTTTCATTTTTGGGATCTATGGTGCCCTGTCCCTGAAATCTTCCTTTTTTCCGCTGATCGAAAGCCGGAATATCATCATTAGCATCACTTATCCGGGAGCCTCCCCCCAGGAAGTGGAAGAGGGGATTGTGCTCAAGATAGAAGACAACCTCAAGGGCCTGGAAGGGGTCGAACGGGTAACTTCCACCTCCAGGGAAAACAGCGGTACGATCAATATCGAGATCGAGAAGGGACGCGACGTGGATTTTATGCTGGTGGAGGTCAAAAATGCCGTTGACCAGGTGCCTACCTTCCCAACCGGAATGGAGCCCCTGGTGGTGGCCAAGCAGCGGCCGATTCGCCAGACGATCAGTTTTTCGATCAGCGGGGAGCAGGTGCCTTTGGCTACCCTCAAGCAGATCGGGCGTCAGATCGAGAACGACATCCGCATCATGGAGGGAATCTCCCAAATCGAACTCTCGGGCTTTCCGCAGGAAGAAATAGAGATTGCGGTGAATGAAAACAGACTGCTCGCCTTTGACCTTACCTTCGATGAGGTTTCGCGGGCCGTCGCCAATGCCAATATCCTGGTTACCGGCGGAAATATTAAGACCGATGCCGAGGAGTACCTGATACGCGCCAACAACCGATCGTATTACGGCGATGAACTTTCCCACCTGATCATCCGGGGCGATGCCTCGGGAAGAACGGTACGCCTGAAGGACGTGGCCGAGATCCGCGACCGCTTCTCGGAAAGCCCCAATGCCTCCTATTTTGACGGAAAACTTTCGGTGAACGTCAGCATCACCAGCACCAATACGGAAGACCTGATCTCGGCAGCTGATCAGGTAAAGGCCTATATCAGGGATTTTAACCTGAAATACAACAATGTGAAGCTCGACGTGGTGAGCGACCAGTCCAAAACGTTAAACCAACGGACAGAACTTCTCGTATCGAACGCCGTAATGGGGATGGTGCTGGTACTTATCTTCCTGTCGCTCTTCCTGAATACGCGCCTGGCCTTCTGGGTGGCATTCGGCCTTCCTATTTCTTTCCTGGGGATGTTCATCTTCGCTCCCTATTTCGATGTGACCATCAACGTAATGTCCCTTTTTGGCCTGATCCTCGTGGTAGGGATTCTGGTAGACGACGGGATCGTGATCGCCGAGAACATCTACCAGCATCACGAACGGGGCAAGAACCCGATTCAGGCGGCAATTGACGGCACCATGGAGGTCATCCCGCCCATCGTATCGGCCATTATCACAACCGTATTGGCCTTTTCGGTCTTCTTTTTCCTGGATGGCCGTCTCGGGGAATTTTTCGGAGAGGTATCCGTTATAGTAATCCTGACCCTTGTGGTTTCCCTGGTTGAGGCCCTGCTGATCCTTCCGGCCCACCTGGCGCATTCCAAAGCCCTGGTGGCCCAAAAGAAAAAACCCAAGACCCTTATCGGGAAAGTCTTCGCGAAATTGCGCGAGATCAACAAACTTGGAGACCGGATGATGGTCTGGATGCGCGATACGCTGTACGTGCCCACCCTTCGGTTTGCCATTACCAATAAAATGTTGACCTTCGCCTTTTTCGTGGTCGCCTTTGTGCTGACCATCGGATCTATCGGGGGTGGCATCGTTCGGACTGCCTTCTTTCCGGATATGGCCAGCGACCGGGTTTCCATCCAGCTTACGATGCCCAACGGCACTCATGAACGGGTCACTGATTCCATCATAGACCTGATCGAGGAAAAGGCCCTGATCGTGAACCGGGAGTTTACGGACAAATACTTGCAAGGCAGCGGAAAGGAGATGTACGAGAATGTCATCAAATCTGTGGGCCCGGGATCTTCTCAGGCTTCCCTGGCCATCAACCTGCTACCGGGGGAGGAGCGGCCTGATGAGGTAATCTCCGACATGATTTCAAACCGCATCCGGGAATTGGTGGGCCCGGTAATTGGGGTTGAAAGCCTGATATACGGTTCCGGAGGCCGTTTTGGTGGCAGCCCCGTATCCGTCTCGCTGCTCGGCAATAACATTCAGGAGCTCAAGGCAGCCAAAACAGAACTTAAAGAAGCCCTGGCAAACAACGACCTGCTCAAAGACGTAGCTGATAACGACCCGGCTGGCATCAAGGAAATCCGTCTGGAGCTCAAGGAAAATGCCTACCTGCTGGGCCTGGACCTGCGCACCGTGATGAACCAGGTACGGGCCGGGTTCTTCGGTTCGCCTACCCAGCGTTTTCAGCGCGGCCAGGACGAGATACGGGTATGGGTGCGGTACGACCGTTCCAACCGTTCTTCCATCACAGACCTGGACGAGATGCGCATCATGACCCCGGAGGGCCAGCGAGTACCCCTCAAGGAAATAGCCGAATACCAGATCATCAGGGGGGATGTGGCCATCAACCACCTGGACGGAAGACGCGAGATCCAGGTTTCCGCTGACCTGAAAGACAGCAAGACCACTACGGCTACCGACATACTGGCATGGATCCGGGGCGATGTATTGCCAGATATCCTCTCGCGTTACCCTACGGTTTCGGTGCTTTATGAAGGACAGAACCGGGAGGCCGCCAAAACGGCCAATTCCATGCAACAGGCCGGCCTTACCGTACTCTTCCTGATCTTTATTACGATCGCGTTCACCTTCCGAAGCCTCAGCCAGCCCATCATGCTCATCCTGCTGGTGCCGTTTTCGCTTACAGCGGTTGCCTGGGGCCACTGGATCCACGGAATCCCGATAAGTATGCCCTCTACTCTGGGGATCATCGCCCTGATCGGGATTATGGTAAACGACGGGCTGGTGCTTATCAGCAAATTCAACGGCAACCTGCGCAGCGGCATGAATTTTGACGACTCCATCTTCGAGGCCGGCCGGTCGCGTTTCCGGGCCATATTCCTCACGTCGATTACGACCATTGCTGGTTTGGCGCCCCTGTTGCTCGAAAAGAGCCGGCAGGCTATGTTCCTCAAGCCCATGGCGATTTCCATTGCTTACGGGATCGGGTTTGCCACTGTTCTCACCCTGCTCATGCTGCCCTTGCTGCTCACGTTTAACAACCGGGCCAAGGTAGGCGTGAAATGGCTGAAGACCGGCAAGAAAATTTCCAAGGAAGAAGTGGAGCGGGCCATCAAGGAGCAGCTGGAGGAGCAGCACCTGCTCAGCCAAACGCACGCCCCGATCGGGGTATCCAAAAAAAAGGGCCCTGAGAACCAGGAATCGAACGTCTTAGAAGAACACACTTCATGAAGTTATTTTTTGCGCTTTTAACCTGCTGCGCCCTGGGCCTGCCCCGGGCCTATGGTCAGCAACCTCTGCTTTCCACTGAGGAAGCTGTCGCCCTTACCCTGGAGAACAACCTCGGGATCAAGGTCTCGTCGAATCAGCGGGAGATCGACGCCAACAACGCAGGGATCCTTAACTCGGGCTATCTGCCGACGGTTTCTACCACGGGGGGCGGGAGCATAGACCGCCAGAATTCGGAAGGAAAGCTCGCCAACGGTGACACCCGCTCAGCCGAAGGGGCCGAAACCCGCCGCTACAACGCGTCGGTATCAGTCAACTATGTGCTGTTCGACGGAATGGGCCGCTGGTACGATTACAAGCGCTTTCAGGAGCGCTCCCAGCAGTCTGAGCTGGAAGTGCGCCAGGCCATTGAAGTAACGCTGCTGCAGCTGTTCTCGGTGTACTACGAAGTTGCGCGCATCGAGGAGAATGTCGTCAACCTGCGGCAGGCGCTTACCATTTCGCGCGACCGCCTGGCCCGCGCCCGCTACCAATTCGAGTTCGGTCAGAATACCGGGTTAGACGTGCTGAACGCTGAGGTAGACATCAATACAGACAGCGTAAACCTCTTGAATGCCGAACAGAATCTGCGCAATACCAAACGCGACCTGAACCTGATCCTGAACCGCGACCTGACCCTGGCCTTCAGCGCGGATACTACGGTGAACTTTCTGCCCGAACTGGAGATCGACGATATGATGGCCCAGGCCAAAGCCAATAACGTGCGCATGCTGCTGGCCGAGAAAGACATCCTGATCTCCGAATACAACTGGAAAGCCAGCCGCAGCGGGTACCTGCCCACCATCGGCCTGACCGGCACCTACGGATGGAATGAACTGAACAACAACAGCCCGCTGTCGTTCCTTCTGCAGAACACTTCCAATGGAGTTACCGGTTCTGTAAACCTGAGCTGGAACCTGTTCGACGGAGGCCGCTCCATCAACTCGGTGCGCAACGCCCGGATCGGCTTTGAGAACCAGCAGCTGCTCCGGCAGCAGACCGAGCTGGAGGTAGACCGCGACCTGCAGAATGCCTGGGGCAATTACCGCAACACCCTGTTTGTGCTCGAGGTCCAGGACAAGAACCTGCAGACCAACCGCAACAACTTTGATCGTTCGCAGGAACGGTACCAACTGGGCCAGATTACCTCCATCGAATTCCGCCAGGCCCAGCTGAACCTGCTCGGCGCTCAGCTGTTGCGCAGCCAGGCCAAGTACAATGCCAAACTGGCCGAGCTGGAATTGCTGCAGGTAAGCGGGCAGCTCCTGAATGTGGAATTTTAGCACCGATCGGGCCGGGGGATGAATCGGAATGCCGGAAGGCCCGGCGGGTTTTACAGCGGATTGCTGATGGGTCTTTGCAGAAGCAGGAAGTAACTTGGTATTCGGGGGATATTTGGGGGGTTTACCCCCATAAGGTATCCTGCTTTTTCCGGGTGCATCCCTGCCAATATATCCTGTGCCCCATGGTCGAACATTTCTTCCAATGCCCGTATTGCTGGGAGACCGTTTCGGTCCTCATAGATACTTCGGTGCCCTCCCAGACCTATGTCGAAGATTGTGAGGTGTGCTGCAATCCCATGGAGCTCTCCGTTTCCTGTTCCGAAGGCACCTTGCTGGGGTTTGAAGCCCGCGGCCCGGGTCAATAAGGGTTCAGTGGGCCGGATCCACCGCGGGGGGCAGGGTGCCCTCTGCCTGCAAAATCCCATCCATCCTGAGATGGGTAATCACGGGCGGGTCGCTCATCCGCACCAGGCTCACATGGTCGAATGCCGTGGAATCGCCCGGCGACTGACTGCCGCCTGTGGTGCCCAGGATCAGGTAGTCCATCCCGAGCCGTTTGCGGTGCGACATACGGTGGAAGTGCCCGTTGATGACCGTGTAATTCCGGCCCTGTAAGGCCGTTTCCAGGGCTTCGAGGGGGGCCGAGTCGCGGCTGAGGCCCATACCGTCTTCCAGGAGCCAGAGCGGCTTGTGCATGAGCAGGAAGGTCCAGCGCACATCGGGGTAACGCAAGAGCACCTCCCTGAAATACCTGAGCTGTTCGTCGCTCATCCCGCCCAGGTTCCGCTCGGGCATGTGGTAATAGGTCGATTCCTCGTACTTTCCTTCCAGGAGCCCATCCATAATGCGGAGGGCGGTGTCGCGTGCCTGGTAGATCTGCTGCATGCGGGCCTCGGGGTAATCTTCCGAATCGAGCATCAGGAAAAGTACGTCGTCGTACAGAAAATGGTAATACCGGGGCCCGAAACGCTTCGACCAGAATTCCCGCATTTTCAAGTTGGTGAGG